>JBOHXA010000044.1:0-3323 GCA_050737335.1 Limisphaerales bacterium
ACCGAGGACCATGTAATTTCCGCCATAGTCAGTTTCGCCCGAAGCAAATCTGACTTTTAACTCTGTGCCTTGAAGAGTTTTATTTCCATTGCCTGAAAGATTGGTTGTCGAACCCTCAAACTGCCGATACGTCACGCAGCCGGAATTCGCAACGATCAGGAACAGGGCAAGCAGGCCAGGGACTGGTTTGGTTGTCACGATTTTAACTATGCTTTTCCGGGGCAAGCGGCTCGTCGGTTTCCCATGAAAGTGTATGGAACAATTGCACAAAGTCGCGGAGCGGAATCTCGAAAACTCCATGACGGGTTATGTAGCCGTTGACCGGCCCCGGCGGCCCGGCGGGCGTGGAGGTCTCGCCGTGCGGATTAAACAGGCGCAAAATCTGATGCTTTGGATTATAATCCAGCACGGCAAAAAGATGGTCGCCCTTGCCGGCCGCAATCAGGCGTCGTTCGGCGGTCAATTTTATCAGCAACGGGTCCAAAGCTTCCATCAACTTTCGAGGATTGCCCTGATATTCCCGATAGAGCAGCATTCGTTCGGCTTTATGACCGGTCCATTGTTCGATGGTGGGCGGACCGCGCCCGCCACGAAGCCAATCGCGCGGGACCGAATCGGACGGAGTTGCCGTTGCGCCGGTCTGCCCATCGTGATTGTCCTCACGCATTTCGGCATACGCCTTTTCAAGCACCGCAATCCAGATGCCATGGTCACTGTTCATGCCCGGCAGCATGACGAGTTCCGCGCCGGTGAGCGGCTTCACCGAAACGGTTTTGCCTGTGGGAAAGTGGACCAAATAACCGCCCTCCGGTTGTGGATGGATCATCTCCTGGACAGCTTGCGGGTTGCGGTTGACGAGAGCACCGATGACGGCCAGCAAATAGCAGTCCCCGAGGGCGCCCTGATGAATCGCCAGGAGGCTCGGACCGCCTGGCAAATAAAGGGCGCGATTGATTGACCCGATTTGCCCAAGCACAGTGGCAAAGCCGCGTTTGGCGCGGTGTTCCCCGGCAAATGACAACACCTGCTCGCGGCTCATTCCGCGCGGTTGGTTTTGTTCGTCGGCCTGGATCAACCGCCAGCGCAGCGTTACAAGCGCCGCGGCCTCTGCATCCCGCACGCGCGGATCTTCCACGAGGGCGTTGACTTCGGCCATGCTGAGAAAGCCGTCGCGGTTACGGTCCCAGCGCGAAAATGAGTCGTTGCAAATTTGATAAAAGCTCGCGCCGGCGCGGCCGGATCCGCGGGCTTGAGATGTTTGAACGATCCCCAACAAGAATGCCGCCGCACACAGGACCATTCTTGTTTTGCTCATCATTGGCTTTTACTTCATATTTGTAAAGTTGGCAAGAGGGCATTTCTTTCGTGTTCTTTGCGCGCCTTTGCGGTTATTTTTGCGGCAGTGAAACCATTGACTTCCTATACCTGCAAGCTGACGGATGAACAGGCGTCGGCGCTGGATGGCGCGTTGCGCGCGCGGGATTGGAAACCGCGCGAAGTTCCTTACGCGCGGTTTGCCTATGAATCGCCCAAGGCCAACCTGGTCTTCTACGAAAGCGGGAAGCTGGTGGTGCAGGGGAAGGGGACGCGGGAGTTTATTGAATTTGTTTTGGAACCGGAAATTTTGAAGCAGGCCAAACTGGGCTACGAAACCGTTCTGAACCCCGACCTTCTGTTGCCGCGCATTGGCGTGGATGAAAGCGGCAAGGGCGATTTTTTTGGGCCGTTGTGCATTGCGGGCGTTTATATCAATGAAAGCGTCGTCAACGCCTGGCGCGATTCGGGCATTCGGGATTCCAAAAACATTTCCAGCGATAAAAAAATCGCCGAACTGGCGCAAAAAATCCGAAACACGCCGGGTTGCATTGCCGACGTCGTAACGATTGGCAATCAAGCCTACAATCGGCTTTACACGAAAATGCAAAGTGTGAACACGATTCTGGCGTGGGGTCACGCGCGCGTGATTGAGAATTTGCTTGGGCGAAAGCATGAAATGATTCCGCCCCCGGTCAAGGCCATGAGTGATCAATTCGCCGCCAGCAAGAGTGTGATTGAAAAGGCGCTGATGAAGGCCGGCCGCGAAATCAACCTGATTCAGCAGCATCGGGCGGAAGAGGATTTGGCCGTGGCCGCCGCATCCATCCTGGCGCGTGATGCTTTTGTGCAGGGGCTGTGCAAATTGGAAAAACAATTTGAGATGGAACTGCCCAAAGGCGCGTCAACAGCCGTGGATGAAGCGGCGAAAAAATTCGTCACCAGCCGCGGCGCGGAGAATTTGGGCGCCATAGCCAAAATGCATTTTCGGACAGCCCTGCGGGCGCAAGGCTTGCCCGAGCCGCCGAAAATGGAATGGCGGAAAAGGCCACCGCCGCCCGCGGATGAATAAAAATACGGTTTCCACCGCCATTGCCCAGGCACGGGAAGTGTTGCGAACCGAATGGACGGCCAAAGTGCCTGGGCTTTCCGTCGCTGTGGCTATTGACAACCAGACCGTTTGGTCGGAAGCATTCGGATTTGCTGATTTGGAGAACAACGTTCCGGCCACGACCGCGCACGTTTTCGGATTGGAAGCGTTTCGAAACCGCTCACGGCGGCGGGAGTGGCGTTACTGGTTGAGCGCGGCCTGTTTGATTTGGATGCGCCCATTCAAAAATATATCCCGGATTTCCCGCAAAAGGATGGTTTGATCACGCCGCGCCTGCTGGCAGGTCATCTCACCGGCATTCGCAATTCCCGTCGAACGGAAGCCGTTTCGAATGAAGTCTTCGCGAGTCTGAGAGATGGACTGACGATATTTGAAAATGATCCGCTCGAAGCGGGCCGGGAATGAGGTTCATGTACTCGTCCTATAATTGGAACGTCCTGGGCGCCGCGATGGAAGCCGCCGCAAATCAGGATTTTCTGGGATATATCGAAGGCAACGTCATTAATCCGCTCAAGCTGTCCAACACAATCCCGGATACGGGCCGAAAGAATTCGCAGGCGACCCAATTCTACGAGTTCAATGGGCAGGGCGGGCGTTTTATCACGCCGCCAGTGAACTTCAGTCATGCGTGGCCCTGCGGAGGGTATCTTTCAACGGCGGAAGACATGGCTGCCTTTGGCTCTGCCCATTTGCGGCCGGGTTTTCTCAAATCTGAATCCCTGAGGCTGCTGTTTACCCCGCATAAGACTTCCGACGGAAAACCCACTCCTTATGGCATCGGCTGGTTCGGTCGGGAAGGACGCCTGGCATCACGTCGGCGATTCCGCCGGCGGGACTGCCGTTGTGCTGCTGGTTCCCTCTTTGCGAATCGTCGTTGCGATTGGCAGCAACGGTGGCC
>JBOHXA010000045.1:0-1420 GCA_050737335.1 Limisphaerales bacterium
GATTCACCCTCGTTTGGGTGGGCTGGGAATTCGATGTTCCCGAAAAGCCCGGTTTGCTGCGTGTCAATGTCCCAATTGCAACAGACCACGGCAAGACTATCACGGGAATGGTGATTTCGCAATGGACAGGGAAAAAACAAGTCGCGACGATTTCTTTGGCCAATCCAGGTTACCGGGCCTATCCCGCCGCCTACGAAAACGATCCCGCTGACGAACTGCTCGTAAGAGAAACTTTCTGGAGCGCGCTTGAAATAATTCCCCGCAGCCAATGGAAATTTAACGACGCAACGCACCTAACGCTTTCCACGGGATTCGAGCCGAACAAAATTTATGACGTCGTTTATCGCGCCAAAAATCCAGTCGTCGCGGGGCTCGGATTTGCGGCGGTTCGAGATTTTGTCTCGTTTTTGAAGTCCCGCCGGCAATGGGGAATTCAGCGCGCCATCGGTTTCGGCATCTCTCAAAGCGCCCGCTTCCTGCGCGCCTTTCTTTATGACGGCTTCAACCAAGACGAACAGCGCCGACGCGTTTTCGATGGAGTTTGGGCCCATGTGGCCGGCGCGGGCCGCGGCAGCTTTAACGTGCGCTTTGCCCAGCCTTCTCGCGATGTCCGCGCATTTTTGGACATCTTTTCTCCGGCAGATATTCCGCCGTTTACAGACCGGAAATTGCTCGCCAGAGAAATACGAACCAATACTATTCCCAAGTTGTTTTTGTCAAACGGATCGTCGGAATACTGGACTCGCTGCGCGTCACTGATTCATACAACGCCCGACGGCAAGGCAGATCTCGATCCCATGCCGACAACACGCATCTACATTTTTGCCGGCGCTCAGCATTGGATGGGCTCCCTGCCGCCCCCCAAAATCGCGGCCCGGAATTTAGGCAATATCAATGACTATCGCTGCGCCTTCCGCGCCTTGCTGATCGATATGCAGGAGTGGATTAAAGACGGCAAAGCGCCGCCTCCTTCCCACATTCCAAAACTCGCGAAAGGGCAGCTCGTTCCGATTGCGAAGCTGGCCTTCCCCAGAATTCCCGGCATTCAACCTCCTAAACACCAGCGCGAAGCCTACCGGCTGAATTTTTCGACAGTGCCGCCGAAACTTGGACCCGCCTATCCGACTTTCGTCCTTCAAGTGAATGCGGATGGAAATAATTTGGGGGCCATCGATATGCCGGAAATACAGGTTCCGTTGGGTACATCGACGGGATGGAATCTTCCGCTTGCGGGCGCGACAGGCGATCTGTTCGCGCTAGCCGGTTCCTATATTCCTTTTCCAAAAACGAAGACGGAACGAGAAGCGGATCACGACCCCCGGCGCTCAATCGCCGAACGCTACCCCAACGAAAGCGCATATTTGAACGAAATCGTTGATGCAGCCGAGCATCTCGTCCAACACAGACTTCTCCTGCAGGG
>JBOHXA010000046.1:0-1094 GCA_050737335.1 Limisphaerales bacterium
ATGCGATCGCCTGTCCCAAAACACAGCGTTGTAGTTGGTATAGACCTCCCCGGCCATCGCAGCGTACCTGCCGGCGTCATTCGTGCGGCCAACGACAATCGCGATGCGTGCCATAAGCCGCAAACTGCGGTAGTAAAACGCATTGTTAACCGAGTTGGTCCAGTTTAGATAGTGCCCGCTCTTAATGACGAAGCCATCCCGGTCAGCGGGAGGCCAATCAACGACGTCAGAGTCCACCTTCTGCGGAAAGCCGGGGAAACCTTTAATCAGCCCATCGCCGGTCGCCGCCCAGGCCAATAGGTCCGGTTTTAACGCGTCGTAATATCTCTCCAGCAAATCCGCGTTGCCCGTTTCAAGGTAATCCGCCCACGCGATGAAAATCATGTGAAACTTCCATTCCGTCGGCCAGGTCGGATGTTGCAACAGATATTCGAACGTGTAACGCGGCATGATGAATTCATTGTCCACGGCGTAAGCGCTCAATTGGTGAATATAGGCATCTGCCTCATAGGGCCTGCGCTCGCGGTCGCCATCCACGTAAATGCCGTCAAACGTCAACATCTCCATCGAGTTCCGGCACAGGTTCCATACCTGGTTTAAGGCCGGGCTCGAACAGTTGAAACTTGCCGCATTTGTGTCGAATTCGTCCAGCAATCGTTCCTGCGTCACATCATCGGCGGTGAGCGTCCCGCGAAAATTATCCAATTCAAAATACCGAAACGGCAGCACTTCGCCGAAAATTTTGGGCGGGTCAATGTCTCGTCTAATATCGTAAACGGAATGAGCCGGAGGCCGGACGGAATAAACATCATCGCCCGCGGACACGGTGAAATGAACTTTCGCGTATCGAATCAGGCTTTTGGCGGGCGGGAGCATGTCCACGGCAAAGCCGTCGGCCATTTCTCCGAATTTTGCCTCAACGTCTGCTCCCGTGCTTGCGCCATGCGCGCGTACCGTAACGTAACCAAATGCATCCTGCCCAAAATCAACGAACCAACGCCCGGGCGCCGTATTTGTCACCAATACCGGCGACGCCGCCACGAAGCGCAATGGATAACGATTGGCCCAGATGTTCGACGAGGCGTCGTAATATA
>JBOHXA010000047.1:0-1788 GCA_050737335.1 Limisphaerales bacterium
GGACAGGAGCCGATGAACCGTTCGGCCTTTGATTTGTCGGGGATCATTTTGGGGTGCGTTGAACTGGCGCGTCCGTTGTTAATCGAGCGTGGAATCACCCTCACCGTGGATGGGCCGGCCCTTGAGATCACAGGCGATGCTGAAAAATTGGGAATGGTAGTCACGAACCTTTTGACCAACGCCATCGAATACAACCACAATGGCGGCGCCATAAAAATAACGCTTCGCCGGGACAATAATCTGGCCGTCCTAACGGTGAGCGATACCGGGCGCGGCATTTCGAGCGCGGATTTACCCAGGCTCTTTGACCGGTTCTACCGCGCGGATAAGTCGCGTTCCAGTGGCAATGCGGGACTGGGCCTCGCGAAATCCAAGGCGATCGTCGCGGCCCATGGAGGCACGATTGACGCGGCCGCTGGCGAACAGGCCGGGGCTGTATTTACCGTTCGTCTGCCTTGCTCTTGCTGACAGTGAACCAGGGTTATAAGTGGCGCGGTGCTTGTCGGTTTAAAAAAACGGGATTAATCCGCATATTGCTCCATTCCCGCGCATGAGCAGATGGGGTTGCGGTCTCCGAACACGTTATCCACACGGCTGACATGCGGCCAAAACTTGTATTCCAACAGGCTTTTGGACGGAAATGCAGCCTGTTGGCGCGAATACGGATGGTTCCAGTGATCGCTGGCAATTTGATCGGCCGTATGTGGCGCGTTCTTAAGCAGATTGTTTTTGGCGTCCACGGTTCCGTTTTCAATGGCTGTCATCTCGGCGTGGATTGAAATCATAGCGTCGCAGAAACGATCCAGTTCATGTTTGGATTCGCTCTCGGTTGGCTCGACCATCAGAGTTCCCGCCACCGGCCAGCTCAAGGTTGGCGCGTGAAAGCCGTAATCCATGAGACGTTTGGCTAAATCTTCGGCGGTCACGCTTCGGAATGCCCGCAAGTCCAGAATGCACTCGTGCGCAACCAGACCGTTGCGGCGATAAAGCGTTGGAAAATGTTTTTCAAGCCGTTTGGCGACGTAATTGGCATTAAGGATGGCGACTTTCGTGGCTTCGGTTAGCCCCTCGGCGCCCATCATAACGAGATACATCCAGGAAATCGGCAAAATTCCAGCGCTGCCCCACGGCGCCCCGGAGACCGGCCCCGCCGCTGATTCATTGGTAATTGGATTTCCAGGCAGGAACGGAAGCAGATGCATGGCAACTCCAATGGGTCCCACGCCAGGGCCGCCCCCGCCATGGGGTATGCAAAAGGTCTTGTGCAGGTTCAAATGGCAAACATCGGCCCCGATATCAGCGGGGCGGCACAGACCCACCTGCGCATTCATATTTGCGCCGTCCATATAAACCTGGCCGCCATGCCCGTGGATGATCCCACAAATGTCGCGAATCGGTTCCTCAAATACTCCATGCGTTGAAGGATACGTCACCATCAACGTGGAAAGGCTGTTTTGATACGCCTCAGCCTTGGATCGCAAATCGGAAACGTCAATGTTGCCGTTGTTGTCGCAGGCCACGGGGACGACTTTCATTCCGGCCATGACGGCGCTGGCCGGGTTTGTCCCGTGGGCCGAAGTGGGGATCAAACAGATATTGCGATGGTTCTGGTTGCGCGAGTTGTGCCATGCCCGAATGGCGAGCAGACCCGCATATTCGCCCTGGGAACCGGCATTGGGCTGCAAAGAAATACCGGCAAAGCCAGTGATTTCTTTCAGCCAGTTTTCGAGTTCCTCAATGAGTTTTTGGTACCCGCGCGCCTGATCCAATGGCGCGAACGGGTGAATG
>JBOHXA010000048.1:0-1914 GCA_050737335.1 Limisphaerales bacterium
ATCCAGGC
Organism: Limisphaerales bacterium; assembly: GCA_050737335.1. Taxonomy (GTDB): domain Bacteria; phylum Verrucomicrobiota; class Verrucomicrobiia; order Limisphaerales; family UBA11358; genus UBA11358. The sequence goes on from JBOHXA010000048.1 coordinate 9, forward strand.
CTGTGCCATGATCCACGTGGACGTCCCGCATTACTGTTACCATCCCAAGCTCCCGGTGGCCGGCAACTGCCGCATGTGCCTGGTGGAATTTGGCACGCCGGCGCTGGGGCCGGACCGGAAGCCCATCCTGAACCCGGATGGCTCCCCAAAGATCGCCAAATCGCATCGCCCGGCCATTGCCTGCGCCACTCCCATCTCGGCGGGCATGGAGATTTACACCAATACGCCGGGCGTCAAGCAGATGCGCGAGGGCGTATTGGAATTTCTGCTGATCAATCACCCCCTGGATTGTCCGATTTGTGACCAGGCCGGAGAATGCAAACTTCAGGAATATTCCCTGGATTACGGACAGAGCGCGAGCCGGTTTGTGGAGCCCAAAGTCCATAAGCCCAAGGCCGTTGACCTGGGGCCGCGCATCGTGCTGGACGACGAGCGGTGCATCCTCTGCACGCGATGCATTCGCTTTACGAAGGACGTTGTTGGAGACGATGCGCTCGGGATCGTCAATCGAGGCAGTTACAGCACTTTGACGGCCTATCCCGGAAAGGTCTTTGACAACAATTACAGCCTGAACACGGTGGACATCTGTCCGGTCGGCGCGCTGACTTCAAAGGATTTCAGGTTCAAGATGCGGGTCTGGTTTCTCAAAGAAACCAAGAGCGTCTGCACGAGCTGCGCCACCGGCTGCAATATCATCATTGGATCGAAGGAAGAAAAGATTTATCGCTACGAACCACGCCAGAACGACGCCGTCAATTCCTGCTGGATGTGCGATTATGGGCGGCTGAACTACAAATGGATTGGCCGCGAAGACCGGCTGGCGGAAGTCACCCGGCGCGTGGAGAAGGGGAAAATCGAGAAAACTACGTGGAACGCCGCCTTGAACGAAATCGGGCGCAAACTCAAGGCCGTCGCGCCCGGCTCGGCCGCCATTATTGCTTCGGCCCGGCAGACCAATGAAGAACTCTGGCTCTTGAGCCAATTGAAATCAAAGTTGGATGCCATCAGCGATTCGGTTCCGCGCGTGGGCGAAAGTGATAAATTGCTGTTGAACGCGGACCGCAACCCGAACACCAACGGAGCCAGGTTGACCGGGATATGCTTCACCGAAATGGGGAGCAACCTGCCGCAAATTGCTCAGGGCATTTCCAGCGGCAAAATAAAGACGCTGATTGTTTTTGGCGAAGACGTGACGCGGCATGGCATCGGCCCGGAGTTGCTCGGCAAACTGGACCTTCTGATCGTCAGCGATATTCTGGGCAACGCCACAACCGCGCTGGCGCACTATCTATTGCCGGGTTGCGCTCACGCGGAAAAGCGCGGGTCGTTTACCAACGCCAAAGGAAGGGTGCAAAAATTCATGAAAGCGGTTGAGCCGCCCGGTCATGCGCGCGCGGAATGGGAATTCCTGCATGAACTGGTGATCGGTCCCGATGCGTGCATTACGATTGAAGGATTGTTTAACCAGATGGCGGCGGACGTGCCGAGATTCAAAGGGTTGACGTGGGCCGGACTGGGAGACGGCGGAAAAAAAGTGCCAATAGAATAAAGAAACGGTGAAATCCAGCATACAAATCCGAGCCGAGGGTCTCGCCCAAGATTTTAAGAAACAAGGGCGAAAGCCAATCGTTATTGAGTTCGCAGGCACACCCACTCGCGAAGCGTGCGCCCGACTAGGTAATTTATTTAGAATATTCGAGGTGAATACGTCACTGCCGGGATCGGACAAGAAGAAAACTGCTGAGAAAGTAGCAGGAGTCGTTCTCGATCTAATTTCAGAACAGCTCGAAGAGGAAATCCTATGCGTAGGCAAAATTGACGCTCGACGCCTATTTGACGGAAAAACATCGATCTCTGGATCGAAAGCGGCCGAGCTGATCAACCTTTTTGTAGAAAAGGGCAGTTA
>JBOHXA010000049.1:0-22871 GCA_050737335.1 Limisphaerales bacterium
GGCGTATCCCTATCCCATTGACGAAGTGGTCCGAATACCGATATCGCAAATCCAAACTGTGAGGTCGGACAACGGCTGGTATTTTGAAACTCCCGAGGAGGAATTGAGCGGCGAGACTCCGGCCGCCGGCCCGAGCCTGGACCCGCGCATTGACAGTTTCCTTTTGAGTTCGGATACCAATATCATCCATGCCAAGGCGATCCTGGCATATAATGTGACAGATCCGTTGCGGTACACTTTTGGTTTTTCGGACGCCTCCAACGCGGTACGAAACGCCCTGGACAACGCGTTGCTTTACACGGCCGCAAAATTCAGCGCGGACGATGCGCTGATCAACGCCCGCGGGCAATTCCAGGACGCTGTCCAGGAACGCGTGAGCGACCTGCTCGAGCAGGAAAACCTGGGCGTGCTCGTTGACTGGTGCACGGTGGAGAGCGAGCCGCCGCGCCAACTGGCGGACATCTTCAATCAGGTCACGATTGCGCGTGAAAAGCGGAGCGAGACGATCAATGAAGCCATCAGTTACGCGAATCAAACCACCAACAATGCCATCGCCTCGGCGGCGAGCATCGTTAACGAGGCGCAGTCCGCTGAATTTAATTATGTGACCAATCTTGTGGCCAGCGCGCAACAGTTCAAGGACATATTGCCATATTATAAGCAGGACCCGTCCCTTTACGTGCAACAGACTTTTGTGCAAATGATCGGCTCGGCGCTGACGAATGTCGAGGGCAAGTGGTATCTGCCCCAACGCGCGGATGGCCAACCGCGGGAACTTAGGTTATTGTTAAATCGAGAGCCGCCTGGAACCAATGGCTTCTCTTTCTAAAAACGGATTTTTGATATGCAAGTCACTTCTCTTTTAAGCCGGGACGATCAAGATGAGGGCGCCCCTCACGCGCACGAACACTCGCATGGGCACGACCACGAGCATGCCACCGTCCACCTGTGGCAGGCCGTCCTGGGCATCGTGCTGGTCATCAACGCTTATATTGTGGACGCGTTTTTTTCCGGAGGCACGGTTGTTTCCGGTTTTAGCGCGTTTTTCGGCGCGATCATATTGATCTATCCCATCGTCGTCACCGCGATCAAAGACCTGCGCGCCGGACAGTTGAGCATCAACGAACTGGTCGCCATCGCGGTTCTTGCCGCATTTGCCTCGGGCGCCGTTGGCATCGTCAATGGCCAGGAAAGCGGGGGGTTGTTCAGCAGCAGCGCCACCGTTGGGTACAAGACCGCCGGTCTCATCGCATTTCTGATGCTCATGGGCGAGGTGATCGAAAGCCGCACCGCCGAAGGCGCGCGGCAATCCATCGAATCCCTGATTGAACTGACACCCACGCGCGCGCGGCGCATTTTGAAGGACGGCGCCGAAGAGGAAGTTCCGGCCAGCGAACTTCGGGTTGGCGACACCATCCGAATCCGGCCCGGGGACAACGTGCCCGCCGATGGCGTGATTGTGAACGGCCAGGGTTCCCTCAACCAGGCGACCATCACGGGCGAATCGTTGCCGGCCGATAAAAAGGCCGGCGAAGAAGTTTATGCCGGCACGCAAAATCTCACCGGCGTTTTGGAGGTCAAAGTCAGCCGCGCCGGGGAGGACACGACCCTGGGGCGAGTGCGGGAACTTATTCTGGCCGCGGAAAAGACGAAATTGCCCATCATGAAAATCGTGGACCAGTATATGGGCTATTACACGCCCCTGGTCCTGCTCATAGGCATTTTAGTCTGGGCATTCACGCACCAATTGAATCGGGTCATCTCCGTGCTCCTGGTTTCCTGTCCATGCGCCTTTATTTTGGCCACGCCCACGGCAATGGTCGCCGCGCTTTCGGCGGCCGCGCGCCTGGGAATCCTGATAAAAAATGTCTCGGACATAGAATTGGCGGCGAAAATCAACGCGTTTGTTTTCGATAAAACCGGCACGCTCACGACCGGCCAGCTTGCCGTAAGCCGCCTGGCGCCATTGGGTGAAACCAAGCCGGCTGAGTTGCTCCTGCTGGCCGCCTCCGCCGAAAAATTCAGCAACCATCCCACCGCCAAGGCCCTTGCCCAGCTCGCCAGCGAAGCCGGTGTGCCATTGACCGATCCCAAGGACTTTGCTGAAACGGCCGGACGCGGCGTCAAAGCGGACATATCCGGGGCGAAGGTCCTGGTGGGCCGCGCGCAATGGCTCCGAGACAACGGCGTGGATTCGCAATTCGAGAAATCTGTGGACCTGAACGAAGCCGAAGGGTGGAGTTTGATATTCGTCGCGCGCAACGGCCAGTGCGTTGGCTGGGTGGGTTTGCAGGACAAAACGCGCGCCGGCGCCAAAGACGCTTTGGCCGAATTAAAACAAGCCGGCGTGCGGCGCATCGCCATGATTTCCGGTGATCGCCAGCCCGTGGCCAACCGGGTCGCGGCCGAGATCGGATGCGAAGAGGCCAAGGGCGACTGCCTCCCACAAAACAAAGTGGACTTTGTTCACAGCGTGAAGTCCAAAGGCTATCGAGTGGCGGTCGTGGGTGACGGTGTGAACGACGCGCCGGCCCTGGCTGCGGGGGATATCGGCATCGCAATGGGCGCGGCGGGCAGCGAAGTGGCCATTCATAGCGCGACGATCGCGCTGATGAACAATGACCTGCGGCGTCTGCCATTTCTGGTGCAGCTTTCGCGCAGCGCCCGCGCGGTGATCAACCAGAATTTCGCCTTCGGCGTCTGTTTCATCATTGTGGGATTGTCCGTTTCAGCGTTTGGCCTGCTCCCGCCAGTCGGGGCGGCGATTTTGCACGTGACGGGCACGTTGATTGTCATCTTCAACAGCGCCCGTTTGGTGCGGACCGGCGAAGAACTCGAGCACTTCCAAGCGGAATTGCAACCGCCGGCCCGAAGTTCTTCCCCCCGAATGACGCCGCAAACGGTGTAAACAGCGAAATGGGATGGTCCGGATTGGATCATCGGGTTGATTAGGACGACAGAAGACGACCTGGCGCGCATTTTTCACAGTCTCGCCAATGGTGTCGGGCATTTTGGGCAAAAAAAGATTGGACAAAAATGGCCTTGCGGTTGTCTTAAGTAAGCAAGTAGATAACAAAATTGAAAGAAGAACCATGCCCGTTGCCGAATTAAAGCCAAAACCGGAAAGCGCCAGCCACAGGGACGGCGAGATCATCGTGGCCGTGCGGGGACTCACAAAGGTATTCAAGGACTTTTGGAACCGTCCCAAGGCCCGGGCGGTGGACAACGTGGATTTTGAGGTCCGGCGAGGGGAGGTCTTTGGACTCCTGGGACCCAACGGCTCGGGCAAGTCCACGACCGTAAAATTGCTACTGGGCCTGCTCCATCCGACGCGCGGCCATATCCAGGTCTTTGGGCATTCGCCGCAGCATGTGCGGACCAAGGAACGCATCGGCTACCTGCCCGAGGAATCCTACCTGTATCGGTATCTGAATTCCGAGGAAACGCTTGATTTTTTTGGCAATCTTTTTCAATTAAGCAAAGGCGAGCGCCAAAACCGCGCTGGCCAATTGTTGGAAATGGTGGGGCTGGGGAGAACCCAAAAGCGCCCCGTCGGCGAATTTTCCAAGGGCATGCAGCGCCGGATAGGCCTGGCGCAAGCCCTCATTAACGACCCGGACCTGGTGATCCTGGACGAACCCACCGCGGGACTGGACCCCATCGGTTGCCGTGAGGTAAAGGACCTGATCCTGGCCCTGGCCCGCCGCGGCAAAACCGTGATACTCAGCAGCCATTTGCTTTCCGACGTGGAAGACGTGTGCGATCGAGTCGTCATCTATTACGGCGGCAGAATCCAGGCGGCCGGGACGCTGAAGGAATTGCTTTCCGAACCGGACACGCTGCGCATTACCACTCCCGTGCTGCCCCGTCCAACATTGGAACGCGTGTTGGAAATCATCCGCCGGGACGCCTCCAACGGTGAAGTGCGCGTGGACAATCCCACGCAAAATCTCGAGAGTTACTTTCTAGCCGTTGTCGAGAAGGCCCGGCGGGCCGCTCACGAAACAAGCGGCTCGCAATCGGGAGCGCGCGTGGCCGCGTACCTTCGCGGGGGCCTTGCCGAGCTTCCCGCCGGGGAAAAGATGCTCGAACGACTGGCGCTGCCGCAGACCGCCCGCGAGCCGTCTCCCGCAAAAGCACCGGCGCCCGCTCCGGAACCCGGCGTGGACGAGACAAAATTGGCCGCCCTGGCGAAGTCCGAACCGGTGATTACTCCGACAAAGGAACCCGAACGAAAGGGGTCGAATTTGTCGGAGGCTGATGAAAAACTCTCGTCGTTACTTGGCGGAAAAAAGTAAGCACCTTCTAAAAATGGAAGCTATTCACGTTTCGTTTGTCAATTTTTGGTTTTGCGCTTGAATTGAAAACCGTCAGCGCCGGAAGCGAAAAACCGATCCCATAATGAAGTGCAAAAAGTATTCGCCATAAGCTGGTTGACCTGGAAAGCCGCGTTGCGGTTCCGGCTGTTTGCCGTCATCGCGGCACTGCTTGTGCTGGCTGTGGTCGGGCTGCCATTGATCTTAAAAGACGACGGCACGGCGAAGGGATTTGCGCAAATCATACTGACCTATACTCTCACCGCGGTGACGGTGCTGCTGGGTTTTTGCACGCTATGGATCTCCTGCGGGGCGCTCTCGCGGGACATCGAGGAATGCCAGATCCAGGTGCTGGCGACCAAACCCATCGCGCGCTGGCAAATTTGGCTGGGCAAATGGCTCGGCATCGCCGCCCTGAACGCGACCCTTTTGGCGTTGGCGGGAGGCTGCATCTATGGGCTATTGCAATGGCGCGCGACGAAACTGCCGCTCATGGAACGAACGCAACTGCGGCAGGAATTGCTGGTGGCCCGCGGCTCGGCCAAAGAAGCTGACTATTCAACCGACATTGAGCGGGACACCGATTACATATTGCAGAACCGGCTCAAGCAAAATCCGGGCATTGGCGCGGACCTTAACGAGGTGCGAAACGAAATTCGGGAACAGGTGAAAAGTGATTATCAACTGGTGCCGCCGGATTCCATGCGCCGGTGGGACATTGATTTAGGTTCGGCCAAAAACTATCTGCGCGACAAACCCCTGCAATTGCGAGTCAAATTTGAAGCGTCCGATCAGAGTCCGCTGGGGACCTACGTCGGGCTTTGGGAAATCGGCAATCCGGACGCGACCAATTTCGTCGTTCTTCCGCCGATGAGCCTTTCTCCGGACACGTTCCACGAATTTGAAATTCCGCCAAATCTGTTTAACGACAAAGGCATATTGACCATCGTATTCGTGAACCAAAACAACATGTCCCTCATATTTCCGCTGGATGAGGGCATGGAGGTTTTATTTCCGCAAGGCAGCTTTACGGTGAATTTTATTCGCGCGCTGGGCGTTATTTTTTGCTGGCTGCTGCTGCTTTCGGCCATTGGTTTGATGGCGGCCAGTTTTCTTTCGTTTCCGGTCGCGGCGTTTTTTTCCATCACCCTGCTGCTGGCGGCTTTTTCCAGCAGCACGCTGGCTGAGACCGTTGACCTTGGAACGGTGACCAGCGGCACCACCCCCGCGCCAGGACACCGCAATCTCACGGACACGATTTTTATCCCTGTATTCAAAGGGATGCTCGGCGTCCTGAATGTGGTGGAAAAATTCTCGCCGATTGACGCGTTAAGCTCCGGTCGCAGCGTTCCCTGGAGCGAACTTGGGGCCGCCTTCGCCCAGATCGTCCTGTTGTTCGGAGGGTTCTTCGGCGTTATCGGGATTTTTCTGTTCAGCCGGCGGGAACTGGCCGCGGCGCAAACCCAATGAGATCGCGTCCGAAAAAGATCGTAATGCTGGCGCTGGTGGCGGTGCTGCTTTTCGCCTCGGGCCGCGTGCAAAGGAACCTGAACCACGACCGCGATTTGCTTGGGCTGACCATTTCACAGCCCCTTCAGGACGCGCCGCCGGTCCTTGCGCTGACGACCGAAGCGCTTGGCGGGTTCCGCGGTTTGATTTCCAATTTTCTTTGGATGCGCGCCAACGATTTGCAAATCAATGGAAAATACTTCGAGGCCGCGCAATTAGCCGATTGGATCACGGACCTGGAACCGCATTTCACGCAGGTCTGGTGTTATGAAGGCTGGAACATGGCGTACAATATTTCCGTCAAATTCAAGGACTTTGGCGACCGCTGGCGCTGGGTGCAAAACGGAATCGAGCTTCTCCGCGACCGCGGCCTGCGCTATAACCCCAATGACATGCTCATCTACCGGGAGTTGGCGTGGTTCTTCCAGCACAAGATGGGCGCCGACCTGGATGACGCCAATGTCTATTACAAGACGCAATGGGCAAAGGAGATGACGCCCTTTTTTGGACCTTATGGAACAAATCTCGACGACCTGGTGAATCCCCGCACTCCCGAAGAGCGCACCAATGCCTATATCCTTAAAACCAAGTATAAAATAGATCCAGTCTTCGCCGAAAAAGTGAACAACGAGTGGGGCCCGCTCGATTGGCGGTTGCCCGAACCGCATGCCATTTATTGGGGCACACTGGCCCTCGAAAAAGCCAGGGAACATCCAGAGAAAGTCACCAAAACTGACATCATCACTGATCGCCGGATCATTTATCAGTCCATGATGCAGGACTTCCGCCACGGCCAGCTCATCGCCAATCCGTTCAACAACAGCGCGGAACTTGGGCCGAACCTCGCCATCATCCCCAAGGTGGATGAGGCTTATGAAACCATGATACACGAGGACACCAACGATGCCCATAATATCGAGATCGGCCATAGAAATTTTCTCCTGGACGCCGTGTATTATCTCTACGAAGCCAATCGCGTGCCTGAAGCGGAAAAATGGTATCAAAAAGTTTGCCGGCTATATCCGGGCAAAACGATTTTGCAAAATGACCCCAATTCATACCCAACAAACGTGCCGATGGATATTTACTGCGTCTATCGCGTGCAGGGCGACGTCAAGGATACGTCCAAGCAAGACACCACGGCGGCGATCGAAGGGCTGCTGCTTCGCTCCTACGAAAGCCTCGCTATCGGGCAGGACGACCATTACAGCGGCCTGCGCATGCTGGCCGTCAAGGTCTGGGAGACATACATGGGTAAAATTAGAAAATACAAGGCGGACATTGCTCGCGTTGGCCTTGATCCTTTTAAATCAATTGATCACCGGATTCTGAGCGAATTGCTTGATCCGGTCAATGGGCTGCCCTATGGCGCGCGCGCCGTTATTCGCACGCAATTGCATATCCCGGGCGATCCCGGCCAGCCCTTCGACACGATCTCCACAAACGGTGTGCCTCTCGTCAAAATTCCTTCTTCGACCAACGCCCCGCCTGGCCCTCCAAATCAATAGGCTGAGTCTGTTTGGCGGATTCAGGGTTAACCATTGGACATCCGCGCAAACGTGGGCGATTTTTAGCCGGATGGGTTCAGAGACCGGATCTATGAATGCAATTAGTTCATTATCGGCGCGGCAGCTCCGGCGCGCCGCCGAAATAAAAGAGGAGATAGAATCGCTTGAAAATCGGTTGAAGCGCCTGGTTGCTTCGGCTGACGGCGGCATCCGCGTTGTTCCAGGATACCGGGAAGGGTTGAGGACAGCCCTCAAGGCGGGAATTTTGGCGGCAGTCGGCCGGGGCCGTGCGCCCGGCTGGAACGCCCGCGCGCGGGATAAAGCGTCAAATCGTCAACGCCGCGAGGGCGAGGATGGCCGCCGCCGCAATGTCACGATTGAACCGAGCCAGGAATATTGACATTACCTGAGCCAGCAGGGCCGGACGCGCGCGCGAGTGTGCCCCTCCGAGCGGCTCTAAACTGAGGCTACCTGAAATCCGCCAGGATTGACGAGACGGTGCGCCACAGGCGGATCAGCACCGGGGCAGCCGCCATGGCTTTCCGTAAAAGACCCGCGGCCAGCACAGAGCGGCCCAGACCAAGCGCCGCGGCAATACCCGTCAGCGAAGCCAGCGCCCATGGCCACGCTCCGAACCTGGCGAGCGGTTTGAATTTTTTTGCAAATCCGCAAAGTTCACGCAAGTTGTTCAACTCGGCGCGAAGCCGGAGCCGATTCAAATCGCTTTCCAATTGCAAGGCTCTCTTTCGCGTTTCCAACGCTTTCATTTGCTTTCCAAACATGCGCGATCCTTTTTCAATTGTTCGATGGTTCCCGATAAAAGCGGCCAATTTTTCAAACGCAAATGAAGCCGCCAGCAGATTAATGCGGTGGCGATCAAACTCGCTCCGGCCAGGATGAACAATCCGACGGGGCCGAGCGTTTTCCAAACCAAAACAATGATGCCCGCCGCCACGAGCATGAGCGTGAAAGATGCCAGCGCCACGATCGCCATCAGCATCAGCAAGGCCTCGAATACACGAAGGCGGTCTTCGTGTAATTCGACGACGAGCAATTCGAGCCGATTTTGGAATATGGCCAAAATCGCCGCGCCAAGCCGTCGCAGGGTTTGCAGGAGCCCTGGCGGGATATTTTCCTGACTGTCCATAATTAATTAGCGCCGCGCCGCCAGAAGGCCGAGCAGCATCCCTACGCCGAAGGCGATACCCATGGATTCATAAGGATGGTCGCGAATGGTCTGGTCGGCGGCCTTCATGGATTCGACAGTTTGATCCTGCAGATTTTCGCACGTGACGCGGGCCGATTCCAGGGCCTTGGACAGCAGCTGACGAACTTCCTTGATTTTATCGCCGGCTTCTCCCGCGGTGGCCCTGAGCAATTCCTCAGCATCGCGAGCCAGCCGCTTGATGTCGGCAGCCAAACGTTCGTTTGCTTCGGTTGTAGTCATATTTCTCCTTTCTTTATTCGAAATGTGCTTCGCAACCGTAGCCTTGGCAAGGAGTTTTTGGGATTATGAGGGTTTAGTGGAGGCAGGCTTCGAGCCTGTTCCGAACAGTGTAGAAGCCCTGGCCCATTGTATTCCCACCGGTTAAATTTCCGTGACTCCAACAGCTTTGCCCTGTCTAATCAGCATGCAATCGCTCGTGGACAATTCATCGCGGGAACAGGTCCAATCGGCTTCGCCGCCGCCTAATTTGGCGTCGGGCGAATTGGCAGGGTTGTATCAGGCGCATAGCCGGGAAATTTACTATTTGACCCTCCGGCTGCTGGGGGATGCGCAACGGGCGGAGGACGCGACACACGATGTCTTTCTCAAGGCGTTCCGAAAATGGCATGACTTTCGCGGCGACTCTTCCTGCCGGGCCTGGCTGTACCGCATTGCTATCAACCATTGCAGCAACCTCCGGCAATCCTGGCACAACCGCCATGTTTTTCCCACCCAGGACGAGGTAGTGGAGCAAAGCGCGACCCCGACAACGGATTCCCCATTGCGTGTGCTGGAGATCAAGGAACTGGGCAGCCGCATACAAAAGACACTGGACGCCCTGTCCGAGGAGTATCGGCTGCTGTTGCTGCTGGTGGCTGACGAGGAACTGAGTTATGAGGAAGTCGCCGCACTAACGGACCAGACGGCTGATGCTGTGCGCGGCAAATTGCACCGGGCCCGCAAGGCGTTCACCACCCATTTCAAACGAGACGAATGAGACTATGAAATTCGACAAAAAATTTTCTCAACAGGAACAACACCAGCTTTCGGAATCGAAATCGCAGGCCAGTCAAACCGTGCATGAATTTGCGCTGCCCGAGGAGATGCTGCGGTTTGACGCCAAACAAACAGCCGTCCCCGATAGCGTGGCCCAGAGGCTAAGCCGTTCCCTGGAGCGAAACCCGCCGCCGGCGCGGCCATGGTGGAAGCGCTGGTTTTGATTTATTTGCCCAGATGTTGCGCGCCGAAAAAAGTGGTTTGATGATTGGGGCGTGCGGGGGACGTTCTGAGATCGCCGCAAGACGGGCCGACATCGCCCGGACGATGCTGGTTCATTGCCATTTTTGCGCCCATCACTGCGGGGTAAATCGAGCGGGAGGCGAAATGGGACTGTGCCATGCAAGCTCCCGGACGCGTTTTTTTCTGGCGCAGCCCGAAGTAACCGATGAGCTGGAATTGGTGCCCACCTTTGCCATCGCATTGAGCGGATGCGATTTGCGATGTGATTTTTGCATCACCGGCCGCGAAAGCTGGAACCCGCGCATCGGCCAAAGCTTTTCAGCAAAGCGAATGGCGGCAATGGCCGAAGCGGCTTTGAACAATGGAGCGCGGACAGTCATGGTGCTGGGCGGCGAACCCACGATTCATCTGCATGCCGTCCTTGATCTAATCGCCTCGCTTCCGGATGCAGCGCGGGTGGTTTGGAAAACCAACGCCTACAACTCGGACGAAGCCAGGGAGTTATTGGACGGTATGATTGACGTCTGGCTGGCGGATTTCAAGTTCGGCAACGACCGTTGCGCCCGGCGTTTAGCCAAAGTCCCGGATTATATTGAAATCGTCACGGAAAACCTGCTTTGGGCCAATGCCCATAGTGAACTGATAGTTCGGCATTTGCTCATGCCGGGGCACGTGCAGTGCTGCTGGAAGCCAGTTGCCAAATGGCTGGCTGAAAACCTGCCAGGCGTCAAAGTGAACCTCCGGTCCGGATTTTGGCCGGGCTGGCGCGCGCGGTTGCATCCTGAGTTGTGTCGCACTATTTCCGAAGAGGAAGCCATTGGGGGGCAGCAAATTGCCGGGAATTACGAATTACATCTCGTTCCATGAAAAAGCGCCCCAAAAAGAGAAGCGCCCCATTATGCAGTGACTTGCTATTGCTGCCGGATGGGCGGATTTTAGTGCAGAACCTGACGCAACCAATGGCGAGAGCGCTGCGCAGCCTGAATCCAAAAGACGATGCCATCGCGCTACGCGCGGGCGACCGGAAAGCGATATGAATTTTCAAAACGAACTTGAGACGCTGATTCGGGCGCGCTACCCAATTCTGTACATATTGAGCAGCGAGGAAACGCGCGTCCAAATCATGATTGCGGACATTGCCGCCAAGCGTCAAAAGAAAGTTTTCGAGTGGAGCTATAGCACGGGCGTCGTTCCCGCCGGCACATCCATTCAATCCCAAAAGCATCGCAATGCGGCAACCAAAGACCCGTTGATGGCGCTGGACCAGGTGATTGAGCAGGTTGAGCCCGCTATTTTTATCTTCAAGGACTTCCATCCCTTTCTGACCAAGAATAATTTTGCGGTGACCCGCAAACTCAAGGAAATCGCCCTGCACCTCAAAAACAGTTTTAAAACCATCGTCCTGGTTTCGCCCGTGGTGGAAATTCCAACGGAATTGGAGAAAGAAATCACGCTATTGAATCATCCGCTTCCCTCGCGCGAGGACCTGACCGCATTGCTGGATAGAATCATTGCCGACGTCAAGGAATTTCGCCAGGTGAACGTAGAATTGGATGAGACCGGACGCGACCGGCTTTTGCAAGCGGCGCTGGGATTGACACTGGGCGAAGCCGAGAATGTGTTTGCGAAAATCATTGTCAAGGCGGGGCGGCTCAGCGGCGAGGACGTGAACGAAGTCTTTGCCGAAAAGCAACAAATCATCCGTAAGAGCGGTTTGTTGGAGTATTATGCCACCGATGAAAACTTTGGCCACGTGGGCGGCATGAGCGTCTTAAAAGACTGGCTCGGGAAGCGGGCTGTGGCCTTTACGAACGAGGCCCGCGAGTTTGGACTGCCCTTTCCGAAAGGCATTTTAATGCTCGGTGTGCAGGGCTGCGGCAAAAGCCTTTGCGCCAAGTCCGTTTCCAATTTGTGGCAATTGCCGCTCCTGCGCTTTGACATGGGCCGCATGTTCGGGAGTCTTGTCGGTTCTTCCGAGGAAAATGTCCGCCGCGCAATTGCCGTGGCCGAGTCCGTTGCCCCGGCCATACTTTGGGTGGACGAAATTGACAAGGCGTTCGCCGGCTCCCAAGGTTCCGGCTCGACTGACGGCGGAACGACCGCGCGCGTTTTTGGAACATTTCTCACATGGCTCTCGGAGAAAACGGCCCCGGTCTTTGTCGTTGCCACGGCCAATGACATTTCCCAACTGCCTCCTGAATTGCTGCGCAAAGGGCGCCTGGATGAAATCTTCTTTGTGGATCTGCCGGCGCCGGATGAACGAAAGGAAATTTTCAAAATCCATATCGCCAAACGCAGACGGGACCCTTCGAAATTCAACCTGGATGCCCTGGCAACCGCCAGCGACGAATTCAGCGGCGCGGAAATCGAGGAAGCCGTCAATAGCGCCCTTTATGACGCATTTTATTCAAAAGGAGAGCTGGCGACGGAAAATATTCAAACGTCATTGTCCCAAACCGTGCCGCTGGCCAGGACCATGGACGAGCAAATCAGCCGGTTGCGAAGCTGGGCCGAAGGCCGCGCGCGCAATGCCAGTGTCCCGCGCGAAAAGACGAAAGAGAATGGAGCCAAGAAGATGGAATTTTAAACTCATGGACCCATTCTGGAACAATATTTACGACGAGGCCAAAGACCGGCGTTACGGGACGCTTTTCATCGCCACGTTCATCATTTTAATCGGAGTGCTGCTGTTAATCATGGCGCCGCTGAACGACATGTTTGCCGATTTAATGGACGTCCTTACTGGAAACGCGGGCCTGAGCAAATTTCAAACGGTGCGTCTTCTGGCCCTGGCCGGGGCGCTCCTGGTGGCGATCGTGCTGTTGGGGCGGCGATTCGTTCGCATTGGCCGTAAAAGCCGGCGCGAACGGTTAAAATATTCCGACCTTTCGCGTGACGAATTGCTCAAGGCGCGGTCAAAGCTAAAGAAGGATATGAAGCCGGTAAAATTTAGAATCGTGGAACGGCCCGGAAAGCCCACGACGCTCCGTGGGCCGGACATTGACTTGAAATATTGAGCTTATGAGTTGTGTTTGCATTTTAACGCCGGTGGTGATTGCGGCATGGCCCGCTTTCAGCGCCGCTGTCGTGGCCGCCGCGACATCACTTGGCTATCAAGTCGCCAGGGAAGCCGCCGCGGCGAAGCAAACGATAAATTCGGCGCAAAGCGAATCCAGAAAGGTCCAGCTTGAAATCGAGAACAGCGAAGTGGTTACGAACCAACTGGGTCGAGATCAGCGCATTGTCGTCACCAAAGGCGGCGTTACGATCACCTTTTCCCGTGATGCCCGTGGCAAAGCATCTCTTTGTGTCACGGGCGAAGGCCATGAGAAAGAGGAATTAGAGGTCCTGGGCCAGGAACTCAGCCAGGCGGTCGTTCAACAATACGTGTACCAAAAGCTCATGGGCGAAATGCGCGCCCGGGGCTTTAACGTCATCGAGGAAGAGACCCACGCTGACCGCTCCATTCATGTGAAAGTCCGGCATTGGGAGAATTGATCATGCCACAACGCGAATTTGACATCACGATTGGCAAAGACGGCAATGTTCAACTGCACGTAAAAGGCTACAAGGGCAAAGGTTGCCTGGAAGCCATGAAAGTATTCGAGCAAATCGTTGGCGAACTCAGGTTGGAACAAAAAACCGCGGAATTTTACGAGCCGGAAGAACAAGTGCGCTACAACATTGAGCAACGCTTCTAATTGTGATCGCGGTGAGGGAACACGCTACCAGCGTGTCCCTTGCGGCCATTTGTTTCGCCGGCGAGGCGGTCTTTTGCGCCGGGCAATTCCGGGAAACGCCCTGAGAGTATGAGCAAAACAATGTCGCCGTATTATCCGCCGCGAGCGCGGTGGTATGCGCCTGTTTTCCGCGTGATTGCCGCCGCACGGTGGGGGATTGCCATGGATCGGATTCGTCTGCCCTCCACCCTGACGTGGCCAGGATTGGCCTTATCTTTTTTGGTTCCCGGCCTGGGTTTCTATCTTCGCGGTCCGCGCCTTCTCGGACGGGCGGCGATGGCGGCATGCGTCGTGTTGTTTTTGATATTTGTCGCCTGCCTGGGGCTGTCGTTGGGAAATTTTGCGTTCGGTCTGATTATTTCCATTCACGCAACCAGCATCGTTTATTATTGCGGTCCGGAATTGAAGGAATGGACACTCCGGAACCGGCTCCTTCTTACCGTTCTGATCCTGATTTCCATAGGCGCGTTGTACTATGGACCCTTGCGCGACCTCATTCAAAATCGTTTTCTCATGCCCTTGCAGTTCAATGGCCGCCCCCTGGTGGTGGGGAAATTTTCCGCGGCCCAAACCGTCAGGCGCGGTGAATGGATCGCCTATCACATTTCGTACTCATACGATTATGGAGACGATGCGTGGATCCATATTCACAAAGGAATGGGCTTAGGGCCGGTCCTCGCGGTTGCGGGGGACACCGTGGAATTCTCCGCGAAAAGTTTTTCAGTCAATGGCGCCCGGCAACCGCCCCTGCCATTCATGCCCTCGTCAGGGTCATTGGTCGTGTCGTCGAACCATTGGTTTATTTGGCCGAACTACGGTGTCAGCGGCCATGGCTATGGCGGTCGCATTTCCTCGATCATGTTAGGACTGGCGAATGTTTCAGAGAGACAATATGCTGGCAGACCGTTCAAACAGTGGCTTTGGCGGAAACAAACCTTACCATGAGTCGTTTTGGAAATCTCGAATTAGGCGGCCAGGAAGAGCAGTGGCAGGAACAAAAGGCCGTTTCCAAGGACGAATCCTATTACCTGGCCCAGGCCGCGGGATCATTTGAGAACGGCGATTACGAGCAGGCGTTGCGCTTATATTCCAAAGTCCTGGAATTTAACCCGCAAAACTGCGGCGCATGGACGGCGCAAGTGAGAATGCTCATTGAATTAGGGGAATATCGGGAAGCGAAACTGTGGGCGGACAAAGCGTTGGAACGCTTTCCGAATTTGCCGGAATTGCTGGCGGCCAAAGCCGTGGCGCTGGCACGCGCCGGCGACTTGCAGGCGGCGCTCGCCTTTTCCGACGCCTCAATCGAAGAACGCGGGGACACCCCCTACATTTGGCTGGCGCGCGGCGATGTGATGCTGGCGCGCAAGGAGCAACGCGCGAATTATTGTTTTGAAAAGGCGATGCTCCTGGCGCCAAAAGACTGGTTTATCGCATTGCTGGCCGCGCGCATCCGCTTTTACTACGAACAATTTGTCCTGGCGTTGACTTTGCTCCAGCAAGCCATTGAATGGAACGTCGGCCATTTCAGTCTATGGCTTGAACTTGGGCGCTGTCAGCAGGCAATGGGACTCCTCGGCCCCGCCCTGTCGTCTTTCACGCACGCGCGTCATTTAAACCCGGAATGTCGCGAAGCGGACCTGGCGCTCGCCCACCTTTCCATGAGCGGCCCTTTCGCGCGCGCCCGGAGCTGGTTCAAGGAACATTTAAAATATTAAATTCAATCATTGTCTTGCGCCTCCTCATCTTCACCCTCTCCAAAAAATGAACCCTTGTCCTCCCCGATCGCCCGAAATAGTCGCAAAAAGCGCGCAGAAGGGTGCCGAGAGTATGCAGCGGCTCGAAAAATTCCTCAATTCCGTCAACCAGATTGACGCGTCCGATCTTCATCTTATCGCCGGTGTCCCGCCGGCGTTCCGCGTCAATGGCGAAATCATTCTCGCCGACGAAGACGCGCTGACGGAGGAGGATATCACCGCCATGGCCGACAGCCTATTGAACGAGCAACAACGCGCGAAGTTCGATCAGGACTGGGAATTGTGCATTTCGCTGCTACACAGCGCGGCTGGACGCGTTCGGGTCACGTTTTACCGGCGGGAGGGGCATCCGGAAATGAGCCTTCGCTTTTGCGGCGACCGTGTCGCCACGCGGGAAGAATTGGGTCTGCCTCAACAGCTGGAAGATTTGGCGCGCCGGCCCAACGGCCTGGTGCTGATTACCGGCCCGACCGGCGCGGGAAAAACGACAACCTTAAACTACCTCGTTGACCTCATCAATAGCGAGCGCCGCTGCAAAATCGTGACGATCGAGGATCCGATCGAATTCGTTCATCAAAATAAGCGCGCCATCGTCGTGCAACAGGAAGTCCTCAGCGACGTGCGGTCGTTCAACCGCGCGCTGATCCATGTGTTGCGGCAGGACCCGGACGTCATTGTGGTCGGCGAAATTCGCGATCATGAAGCGATTCTGACCGCACTGACCGCCGCGGAAACCGGGCATTTGGTCCTGGCCACGATGCATTCCCCCAATAGCGCGCATGCTCTCGAGCGCATCGTTGGCGTATTTGAGGGCAATATGCAGCGGCAGATCGTGCTGCAATTGGCCAATGCCTTGCAGGGAATCATTGCGCAGGACCTGCTGCCGGCCGCTGATCGGAGCCGCCGGGTGCTCGCCTACGAATTGATGATCGCAACCAACGCCGTGCGCAATCTGATCCGCGACGGACAGCTTCATCATATGGAAAACACCATTCAAACGTCGCGCAAAGAAGGAATGGTTTTGATGGACAACTGTCTTTACGATCTGTACTGCAAATGTCTCATCACCTATGACACGGCCATGAGCCGCGCGCGGAACCCGGAGCGGATACGCAGGAATGAGGCGTGAACGCGCGTCAATCTATTGATGGCACGATTCCCTGTTCGATACCCGCCAACTTCCCGTCCAACGTTTCCCTGGCAATCTGGTAACCGGCTCGATCCGCGTTTCTCTTAAGGCGTTCAAAGTTTTCCTCAATCCGCAATCGCGCCGATTTGCAGAAATAGTCGGCCAATTTCAAAACCTCATCGTTACCGGCCGCATCGCGCATTGTGTCGGCGCGCAAACAAACCGCGGCCATTGCAAACAATTCCGCGCCAATGTTGACAAAGCGAAACAACAACAATTGTTGGCGCTCTAATTTTGGGCCATGGCGCACCATGGCGTGAAAAAGCCCGCGCGCCAATCGCCGCGCCGTCCGGGCCGCGTAATGCAAATGCCTTTTCAACAGGGGATTTCGCGCTCCTTGGCCGCTCGCGGGCAGCCACTGCGCCGGATACCAACGCGCATAAAACGCAAATGCTCCAACCGCCGCGCGTAACCGCTGCGGCGCGGGCAATTTCGAATTCAGGACGGCGCCGGCAACGTTCAAATGCGGGTCCAGCATCTCACGCGCGATGAACAATCGCATGATTTCGCTGGACCCCTCAAAAATGGTGTTAATGCGGCTATCGCGCAAAAACCGTTCGATCCCCAAAGGCGCCTCACCACGCTTCTTCAATGAATCAGCGGTTTCATAACCGCGCCCGCCGCGGATTTGCATGGCGTCATTGACAATGTCCCATGCCGCCTCGGTCGCCCACAACTTGCACAGCGCCGCCTCGAGGCGCACGTCCGCATGTTTGTCCTTGTCCACGGGGTTGGCGGCGAGCAGGACCATGGATTCCATCGCAAATGTATTGGCCGCCATGCGCGCCAGCTTCTCCGCAATTGCGGCGTGTTTACCGATGGCCGCACCCCACTGTACGCGCTGATTGGCCCATGTGCGGCAAATTTCCAGGCAACGTTTTGAAAGTCCCGCGCACGCCGCGGGCAATGTCAGCCTTCCAGTATCCAGCGTCGTCAGCGCGACGCGAAGTCCCTTGCCCTCAGCCAGCAAAATATTTTCGCGCGGCACGCGAACGTCCTTGAACCGGATGACGCCGTTATACAACGCCTTCAGTCCCATAAATCGGCAACGGCAAACGACTTCGACGCCGGGCCAATCGGTTTCCACGATAAATGCAGTGATTTGTTCTTTTGATTTCCCATTGACGATTTTGGGAGGTGTCTTTGCCATGACCACGAGCACTCCCGCCCTTGTTCCATTGGTGCACCAAAGTTTTTCGCCATTGAGAACGAACGCGTTTCCTTCCGGCGCAGGCTCGGCGCGCGTCATCATCGCCGCCGGGTCCGAGCCAACTCCGGTCTCGGTCAAAGCAAACGCTGAAATTTCCCCGCGCGCAACGCGGGGCAAATACTTTCTTTTCTGTTCGTCCGTGCCGAACAAAATCAACGGCTGCGGGACGCCGATGGATTGATGCGCCGAAAGGAGAGCGGTCGTGCTCCCGCACCAACTGCCTAGTAATATTGCCGCGCGGCAGTAATTGGTTTGCGAAAGTCCCAAGCCGCCATATTCCCCGGGGATCTTAATCCCAAACGCCCCCAGCCTGGCCAGTTCGTCAATGACGGTTTGCGGAATTTCCCCATCGCGGTCTATTTCATCGGCATTGACCGCCGTTCGAAGCAAATTTTCCAATTTCTTTAAAAACACGTCGCCACGCGCGCGGTCGTCGTCGCTTTGCGCGGGAAACGGCGAAATCCGGGCCAGATTGAATTCGCCCATGAACAGCCCCGCGGCGAATGTTTTTCCGCCCGGCGCCGTTCGCGCCGCTTCCGTAAGTTCAATCGCCGCGCGCTGGCCGGGGGACATTTTGGACGTGTCAATTGTCTCTGGTTCTTCAAGCGCCATAGAATTTTTTGCCGTTAGCGGCCATTTGTTTGAGCAAATCACATGGCGCGAAATGGTCCGCGCCGCGGTCCACGAGATTCCGCATTGTCCCGACAATGCGGTCCGCGCCCAGCGAATCAGCATAACGCAGCGGGCCGCCGCGAAACGGGGCAAAACCGGTGCCCATAATCATGGCAAAATCCACATCTTCCGGCGCGGTCACAATTTGTTCTTCGAGACACCGGGCCGATTCATTGATCATCAGGAGCGCCATTCGTTCCTGGAGTTCCTGACGCGTTTCATGCGATCCGGGTTGCCGGGCGCCGGCGGGGCGAAGGCGGGTCTTGGTCCCTGTAAACGGCGCCAACGCCAGCACTTTCGGGTTCGGCTCCGATTCTCGATGTTTATAAATGTAGAACCCCTCGCCGCTTTTTCGCCCAATCATTTTTGCTTCGAGCATTCTCGCGAAAACGCCAGGGACGTGCATGCGTCCGCCAAAATGGGAAACCAGTGTTTTGGCGACATGCATCGAGACGTCCGCACCCACTTCATCAATCAACCGCAATGGGCCCATGGGCATTCCAAAATCAAGCATGGCTTCGTCAATGTCCTCTATCGTGGCTCCATTTTCGAACAGATTACCCGCCTCGATGAGATAGGGCATGAGAATTCGATTGACCAAAAAGCCCGGACTGTCTTTGACGACAACCGGAAGCTTGCCAATCTGCCGCACGAATTTTATCGCGCGATCCAGGACGCGCGGGGCCGTCTGGCTCGCGGCCACAACTTCCACCAATTGCATCCGGTGAACGGGATTAAAAAAATGCAGACCCAGGACCCGTTCCGGTTTGCGCGTGCCCCCGGCCAATTCCGAGATCGGCAGGGCCGAAGTGTTGGTTGCCAATATGGTTTCATCGCCGGTCAGCGCGTCCAGCCGCTCGAAGATTGTTTTCTTCAATGGCAAATTCTCGACCGCCGCTTCAATGACCAGGTCCATGCTCCGCAACGGCGTCTCATTCGGCGCCGGAAAGATCCGGTCCATGCCGGCGCGCGCCTCGTGCCACGTCAAGACATGGCGTTTGACGCCATCATTGTAGATCCTGGCAATGCCGCTCATGCCGCGGGCGACCTGCTCGGCATTTACATCGCGCAACAGCACGGGCAAATGCCGCGCGCTAAGCCATTGCGCGATGCCCGCGCCCATGACGCCGGCGCCGATGACTGCCGTTCGTGATATGGGCTTTGCGTTGGTGGTTGTGGTGGGCATTTTTTTGGCGCGTTCCTGCAGAAAGAAAATCCGGATCAGGTTCCGGCACGCATCGCCCCCCGCCAATTCGATGATCGCCTCACGCTCGCGCGCCAGCGATCCGGAAATCGAGTCAGAAATTCCGCGCGCGGCCACGTCGAGGGCTTTCAAGACCGCCGGATAATGTCCGCGCGTCTTGCGCAGCAATTCCGGCCGGACCTTTTTTGCAATAAGTCTTGCGGCGATCACGTTATTGACCAGGGCATGGCCGGGGCGGTCGGGCTTGCCTTGCGAAATCTTCTTTCTCGCAAAAGCAATGAGGTTTTCGGCGGGAACAATATCGTCAATCATTCCTAATTTCAGGGCACCGCGCGCGGCGGGGGTTTTTCCGGCGAGGATGATGCCGAGCGCTTTAGGCAGGCCAATCAGCCGCGGCAGACGCGTCGAACCGCCCCAGGCGGGCAGCAAACCAATTTTCGTTTCGGGCAATCCGATCTTCGTAGCGTGGTCCGGCGAGGCGATGCGCCAATCACAGGCCAGGGCCATTTCATAACCGCCGCCAACGGCCGCGCCGTGAATCGCGGCCACCGTGGGAATCTTCAGCGCCGCAATCCGATTAAACTGGGACTGGCCCAATTCAATGATTTCAAGAATTTCAGCGGCGGATGAATTTTCGCCGATCGTTTTCAAATCCAGACCGGCGATAAAAATAGAGCGCTTGGCGCTGGCGAAAATGACACCCCGGATCGCGCCCCGCTGCGTCTCGATAAAATCCAATTGCTCGCGCAATTCCTGAAGCGTTGCGGGGTCGAAAATATTTGCGGACGAATCGGGCCGGTCCAGCATCAGCAAACAGATGCCGTCGTCGCCGATCGTTCGATGTATCGTCGCCATAAGATCACATTGGAGCCGGGACGGCGTTGCGCGTCGTCCCTGTCTTCCGCCATTGCGGCGTCGGCAATTGTATCAAGCGCTCCATAAATTTAGCATCGCTCGAGCCAAAGGGCCGCGCCTTGACCGCCCCCGACGCACAGTGTCACCAGTGCGCGGCGGGCCTTGCGCCGTTGCAATTCCTTCAAACTGGTTAATACGAGCCGCGCGCCCGTCGCGCCGACAGGATGTCCAAGGGCAATCGCGCCGCCGTTGACGTTGAGCCGTCCCATCGGAATTTCGCCCAGCGGTTCCTGGCGCCCCAAACAGTCGCGGGAAAATTTTTCAGAGACAGCGCCGTGAAGCACCGCAAGCGTTTGCGCCGCGAATGCTTCGTTAATCTCGATAATGTCGGCATCGCCGATTTTTAATCCGGTCCTCAATTCAGCCCTGGCCATCGCAAACAAGGGCCCAAGCCCCATTCGGGACGGCTCGCAACCGGCGTACGCGTAACCGCTCAAAACACCCAGGGGCGCGAAACCCAGCGCTTCGGCCCGCTTTTCAGTCATCACCAGCAGCGCCACGGCGCCATCGGTGATTTGCGAGGAATTGCCGGCGGTGACACTGCCGGTTTTGCGGTCGAACACGGGTTTTAATTTCGCGAGGGCTTCTAGCGTTTGACCTTCGCGCGGGCCGTTATCCTGAACAACCGGAGATTTTTTCAATGGGACAGGCCCTGAAAAGACCGGGCAAATTTCATCGGCCAGTTTATCCCGGGCGGATATGGCCCGCTGGTGCGAACACAAGGCAAACTGGTCCTGCTCGTCGCGGGTAATGGAGAACTCGCGCGCCAGCACCTCGGCCGTTTCGCCCATGTTCAAGCCGCAGACCGGATCGGTGAGGCCCAATTGCAGGCCGATTCGCGGGGTAAAATCCGTGGGACGAAACGCCGCGAACGCTTTTAGCTTTTGCCCGAACGTCTTTGCCCGCGCAACGCGGCTGAACTTTTCGGCCGTTGCCTGCTTAAACAACAACGGAATATTCGACATGCTTTCCGCCCCCCCGACGATAAAAATCGCGCCGCGTCCCACCGCCATTTTTTCCCACGCCTGCGTCACCGCTTCGCAGCCGGAGGCGCAATTGCGATGGACGGTAATGGCCGGGATAGATTGCGGGATTCCCGCGCGCAGCGCGATCACCCGCGCCACGTTTGCCGCGTCCGCCGGTTGGGCGACACAGCCGAAAATCACTTCATCCACAATGGCCGGGTCCAGCCCGGTGCGCGCGAGCAGCGCGTTGACGGCGACGCGGCCCAGTTCATCCGCTCCCAGCGGGGCCAGGTCAGTCCCCATTTTGCAAAACGGCGTTCGAACGCCATCCACGATGACCATGCGCTCATTCATGATTTTTGCTTTGGCCGGTGATCCACCAGCTTTTGTTCCTTGATTTGCGTGCCCACCCCCTGAAGCTCGCGCATCTTTTCGGCGTTGTGAAATAAAATTCTATTTGGATGCACATCAGCCGTTTTGAAACAGCGCTCGCTCAAATCCCGGGCCAGGCGGGTTTCATCCGCGCCGTCCACGGTTTCCACGTGGAGTATGATTTCATCACGTTCGAGGGGATCATCATTGGTCTTGCGCAGTTCCAATTGCCATGCGCCGACGTGCGGCGCGCCGTCCAACACATGTTCAAGCTCGTTAAAATCCACCAGGGTGCCCTTGATTTTATCGAGGTTCATTTCGCGGATTTCCGAAGTACGCGAGATATTTCCAATGAGCCGGGGAACGAGCCGATGGCAGGTTGGGCATCGTTCGTAAGTCAATCCGCCATCAATGCAATCACCGGTGCGATAGCGCAGCACGACCGTTCCCCGCGCCGCCAGCGGGGTGAAAACAATTTCACCCGGTTTGCCGGTGGGAACCGGCTGGCCTGTTTTTGGATCAACAATTTCAACAATCCCCAAATCCGGATAGAGATGATAGCCCGACTGCTCAGGCGCGCGGCCTTGGTCAAGGTCCTGGCACTCTGCAAAGGCCATCTTTGCCTCCGTAAAACCGTATGTAGCCAGGATTGTCACCTTCTCCGCGCCGATTGCTCGCGCAAGTTCTCGAAGCTTTTCGCGCAAACCATCGCTCACCTTTTCACCGCCCAGGACGATATTGCGCAAATTTTTCCATTGCGCCTTCTCGGCCACCGCCTGCGAAAGCACGTGGTATAAAAACGTCGGAATGCCAATGAGATTTTCGGGTTTCAATTTTTGAATCAGGCGCAAGGTGCCATCTGTGCCCATGACTTTGCCGCCGCCGCAGCTGAACATCATTGCGCCAAACTCGGTTCCCGCGTAATGGGTGAGCCAGAATGCCAGATGCGGCGCGTACGGGAACGCATTGACCAGTAGCTGTTCCGGTTGCGCGCCGCAGACTTCCATCACGCGCCGGCCGGCTTCCGCCAGAATTTTCATGTCTTGTCGCGTATAGAGGAAGGGCACCGGC
>JBOHXA010000050.1:0-1628 GCA_050737335.1 Limisphaerales bacterium
ATCTTCCGTGATGGCGGTTTTGTTCATGCGGACACGATCCATTTCCGGCACGGGGTTGATGTCGTAGGCTGGTGAGAGCGACCAGCGTCCGGGTTCGTGCATCAAAAAACCATGATTTCGGAGGTGGTCGTCGTAATTGCTGGCAAGGAGCGAAAAGACGAGTCGCCGCCACAACTCACGAAGGTCGCCGGGGACATCGTTGCCGAATTGCCGGATGCCGTCGGCCACCATGGTGTAAGCACCCGGCTCGCCTTGGGGCAGTCCCAACAGGCTCGACGCAGAAATGAACGGAATGCGATTTTTGCCCGCGCGATCAAACCGGGTGATGACCGCGACACTGTGTCCGCCGACCGGCACGAGCTGATGTTCCGCAACCTGAATGCCCGACTGTGCCGCCAGCGTAAGCGCGAGAACTTCACCCGCTGCAATGTCCCGCGTATCATCCGGCTTGGGAAACTTTGCAATGGCGAGTCGTTCATCCGCCAGACTAACCGCCGCCTTGGGGCGCGCGCCGCCCAACGGCGAGCCAGCACCGAGGAGAAAACGCAAATCCTGGACGGTTTCAGTTTCGCTATGAATGGCGTCCGTTGCACGAAGCAGCGCGTTGAGGCGCACCAAAGGCGGCAATTTGCCGGCTGTGGCGGCGAGAAATGGACTCTCGGAGTTGTGCCGGAAACGCAAAGCGCCGACGCGCGCTACATCGTCCAATGCCAGCACATAGTCAATGTCGTGATACGGTTTTTGCGTCAGAACTTTCTTGCGAACGGCGCGCTCAATCAGGATTCGCCCCCAACGGTCAGGCCCACAATCCTGAATCGCTCCAAAGAGCGTTGCGCCATGATGAGCACCGCGTTGCAGCGGAAGCGATGTAGGGTCAATTGCGAAGGCATCAGCACGCTGGAGCCATTCAGTCTCATACTCAAACGAAACAGACGAACCCCGTTCAGCCGCGTGGAGCTGCCCCACAAGATGGGTTTGCCCCTGCCAATCAATATGGACTTCGAGACTCATGAGCGTGGGCGGCGGATGCGTTGCGGCAGGCGGCGCTCATCGAGGTTAAGAGCGAGTTCATCGCTGGCGGGCGCGGCGAGGTTTGCCAGGCGCTCATGCAGCCCGAGAACAAAAGTTGCCGTCACCAAAGTGCCGAGGGCAACCGTTGGATCGCCGCGTTCCAACCGCCAGAGCGTATCGCGGCTGACAAAAAGACGAGTCGCCATGTCGCTCGTGGAGATGCCGCGCTTGCGCCGCGCGAGCGCAAGGTCGCGGCCCAACTTGCGAAGCGCATGGGTGGCGGGCAACGGAATCGAGCTTGGTTTCGACATGGCAATAGCGTCCTGTATTGCCGACATTAAGTCAATAGCTGTCTTGTTTATCTGACACTAATGTTTGACGGTCACAGCACCGCAATGCTCCATCGCTCGTTTGCATTGGTGCAACGGACACCAAAACAGACACCAAACGGATTAAAAACGATAGGATTGGATTAAACCGATTTAGCTTGAATAGCCAGTAAAATCAGGCGTGCAGCAAGGAATTAGGAGACACGGAAAGCCAATGGCTAACAGTTTGGCTAACAGTTTTTGGATTGTTCCAGTATTCGGGAGGATTCTCCCGCTATTGCCTGACTG
>JBOHXA010000051.1:0-3489 GCA_050737335.1 Limisphaerales bacterium
CTGTATTACAGACCGTTGGTTTGCAATCCCCTCAGACAGCGAACCAACTCGTTTTGCTCGAAAACGCTTCCCAAAAAAAAATATCGAATTCCGCAAAGCCCTGCAAAAGAGATTACTGAAAGCAGGAGAAACATCTCGAACATGGCGCCGCCGCCCGCCCCCGGATTTTATTTGACGCCGAATTGGGCTTGCCAGACCGTGTCCATTTTGGCCCGCCCCTCCTTCAAGGCCCAAAACTTCCAGCGCGCGCCGTCCATTTGTCCCGGCGGCTTTTCGCCGTTTCAAAAAATTGTTCAATCGCCCGGGCATCCGTGCTTTTGAGCGCCTTTTCAAACGTTCGCAGTTCAGAAATAAAATCCGTGATGGCGCTGGCCAGATGTTTTCGATTGGCCAGGGCAATGTCGCGCCACATTTCAGGCGAACCCGAGGCTATCCTTGTCGTATCCCGAAAACCGTTCGCGCACAGTCGCGCCTGCGCCTTCGGTTGCCCCGGGCTTAATACCAGGTTCGACAGGGTGGCCGCCACGACATGAGGCAAATGACTTGTCCGGCTCACAAACAAGTCGTGTTGCCCAGGCGGTAATTTCAGGA
Source organism: Limisphaerales bacterium (assembly GCA_050737335.1). Lineage (GTDB taxonomy): Bacteria > Verrucomicrobiota > Verrucomicrobiia > Limisphaerales > UBA11358 > UBA11358. The sequence goes on from JBOHXA010000051.1 coordinate 592, forward strand.
CGCCTGCCCCCAGCGATTCCCAGAACCGTTCCAGCTTGCTGACGGCCGCCGGTTGGGATTTTCTCGTGGGCGTTAAAATACAAACGGTGTTCTCAAATAAATCCGCGCGGGCCGCGGCCACCCCCGTCTTTTCACCCCCGGCCATCGGATGGCTGCCTACAAAATATGCTCCCGCCCTGGCAACGAGCGATTCCAATTCACGGATGACGTCCGCCTTGACGCTGCCGACGTCCGTCACAATGGCGCCGCGTTTGAGCGCCGGAAGAAATCGTTCGGCCAGCGAACGCATTTGCGCCAGCGGCGTGCATAGAACAACCAGGTCCGCATTCGAAACCGCCGCCGCCAAATCCCCGATCGCATAATCTGTGGCGCCGGCTTTCTCACATTCAGCGGCCGTTTGTTTCCGCCTCACGTATCCCGCAATTTCGCCGGCAATCCGGAATTTCCTCGCCGCAAGCCCCATCGAGCCGCCCAGCAGGCCAACGCCAACTATGGTGATTTTTCGGAATTGCACGGCCCGCAGGCTAGCTGAAAACGCCGAAGCGTTAAAGGGGTAAAGCGCCGAAACGTTGACGCGGGCGCAAAGGGAGCGCCTTAATTTTTACGCCCGAAACCTATTGCGGCATAAAGCATGACGCTGGGTCGAAACCGCTTCAGCGCTTGAAAGTTTTGGCTGCGTCCAGACAGCGATCCACCACTTGCTGCGTCTTAAGCGCCCACTCCGGCCAATCCGGATTCAATTTGCCCGAACGGATTTGATTGGCGAAATTTCGGATCATGTGCGTCTGTTGCGCAAATTCGAGACTGTCGCTGTGCTTGCCGCGGCAATTGCAGCATTTCACCCGCACTTCCTTCTGATTCAGCTCAAAACCCGGTGCGTGTTCGTTGTTCGGCTTCGTGAAATCCGGGACCAGCAACGAACCGCTCGTGCCGCTCACGTGGACCCAATTCTGGTAGCCGGCGATGAACGAACAATAAAAAGCCGCTGATACGTTCCCCTCAAAAATGAGTTCCCCGGAAAAATCCATCGGCACCGGCATAAGGCCTGGAGTCGCGCGGCGTTCCGACAAAATTCGCCCGGAAACCCCAATCGGCATTTTCCAATTCATGGCAAAGAGCGAAATGCGGACGCAATACCATCCCACGTCGCCCAGACACCCGGACGGTTCCAGCGCGCTGTTAATGCGAATATCGTTGCCATAATGGCCCTCATCCATGCGAAAGCTGAAACTCGAGGTGATGCGCTTGATGTTGCCGATGCTTGCGCCGTCATTCAGTATCTCTCGCAGCCGGTCCGTTCGCGGATTGTGCATCAGCATCACGCCATCCATAAATTGAACGCGATGTTTTTTACAGGCGGAAATCATTTCGTCAACGTCGGCGGCCGTTACGCCGCACGGTTTTTCGCAAATGACGTGCTTGCCCGCGGCCGCCGCCCGCAGGACCCATTCCTTGCGCAAGGCGGTTGGCAGCGGGATATACACCGCATCCACGTTCGGCGAGGCCAGGAGTTCCTCGTAACTGCCCAGTGCCGTGGGCGCGCGGCGAAAGGGCGCTTCAGCCTGAAGCGCCGCGATAAATTTGCGGCTCCGCTCGATGTCCCGGCTCGCCACGGCGGTGAGGACGGCATTGCCGCTGTCGCGGACGGCTTTCCAGTTCTTGCAACCGATTCGAGCCGTGCTCAAAAATCCGAATCGTATTGGCGTCATGCTCAAATTTCCGTTGTTCGGCGAATCGCCGCAGTTTGTCTTACGGCCATTGCAATCTCAAGAGTTTAACTTGGAAATCGCGCATTCCCGGATCACTTTCAACTGCGAATTGAGTTGCGGTCGGGGTTTGATGACTGCAATTTTTAGCGTTGTTGCATTACGTCAGCCTTGAAGTATCTCAAAGCCATCGTGGCGATGTCGCTGAACCGCGTGATTGGCGCGGAGGGCAATATCCCGTGGCATTTGCCCGACGATTTTCGCTGGTTCCGGCAAATGACCATGGGCAATGTCATTGTGATGGGGCGAAAGACCTTTGAAAGCCTGGGCCATGCGCTCCCCAGCCGCACCAACCTGGTCCTCACGCGGCATCCCCAATCCCTGATCCGGCGCCATCCGGAAATCTTTGGCCAATATCATGAATGGCGCGGAGGCCGGCACCTCAAACGGCCCTATCAGTTCCACTTTTCCAAACTGGGCGAAAAGGCCGAAACCGAAATCTTTATCTTTAATTCGCTCGACAAGCTCAATCCCGCGGAATTTCCGAATGATATTTACATCTGCGGCGGCGCGCAGGTCTATGAAGAGGCCCTGCCGCGATGCTCGGACCTTTACCTGACCCTGGTCAATCGTGAAGTCCCCGGTGACACGTTCTTTCCGCCCTTCGAAAATCATTTCAGGCTTGTTGAAACGGTGCGCGACATGCTGGAATTCAAAATCCTGCACTATCGCCACAAAAGCCTTGGACCCGAAAAGCGCTAATGACCAGTCTCATCACGGGAATACCGCGAACGGTTTCAGGGATTTCAGACACAGGACTGGTTTATCCAAGTCAATCCGGTAATCTTGACGCGGCCATGAACAAGCAGGAAATTGCCGAAATCTTGAGAAAGGAAGTGGGTGAACTGGACGCCTCCATTAAAAAAGTCCAGGCCCGTTGCGAACGGTTCAAGCAATTGGTGCTCGATTTGGAAGCTGAGCTGAACTCAAATCCCGCCACGCAACCAAAATCCATTCTCGACGGCAAATTCCGTGAGGTCATGGATAAAGTTTTCGGCGAAAAACCAAAACGGCGAAAGCGGACGTAGTTCCTCAAGGCCAAATTGATTGTAACGGAACTCTCACAAAGCCGCCGGCAGAGGCAGGGACACCGTGCGCCAGCAAAACGAAATCAATTTTTTGTCACTTTTCT
>JBOHXA010000052.1:0-1519 GCA_050737335.1 Limisphaerales bacterium
AAAGATCATGGCGAAAGTGGAGAGAGCGCGTCAAAAGCTGGACGAGATCAAACCGGGTTGGTCCCAAAGGAAAAAGCGCAAAAAGCGCTAATAATATGTCTAGCCATTTTAGATACACTACACTAGCTATTTCCTTTTGGTTTTGATTTATTAAGATGTTTGAACTTCTCAAGACCGATTCATATTCCAAAGCGCGTCTGGGGAAACTGCGTACGGTGTGTGGAGTGGTGGAAACGCCGGTTTTTATGCCCGTCGGAACCCAGGCAAGCGTCAAGGCACTGGATCCCCGCGAATTGGAAGAGATGGGCACGCAAATCATTCTCGGTAACGCCTATCATTTGAACCTCAAACCCGGCCTGGAAATCATCCGCGCCGCAGGCGGTTTGCACCGGTTTATGAACTGGCATAGACCCATCCTTACCGACAGCGGCGGTTTTCAAGTGTTTAGCCTCGCGAACATCCGCAAGATCACGGCGCACGGCGTGGAGTTTCGCTCGCACATTGACGGTTCGCTCTTATTTCTTGGTCCAAAGGAAGCCATGGAAATCCAACGCGTTTTGGCTTCGGACATTGCCATGGCATTCGACGAATGCCCGCCGCATAATGCGCCGGCGCGGGAGCAGCGTCATGCTATTGAACGCACCATCCGCTGGGCGCGAGAATGTCGCGGGCAACCACGCGCGAATGGCCAGCGCGTCTTCGGCATCGTCCAGGGCGGGTCCAATCCAGAATTGCGCGAAGAATGCGCCCGGGCGCTGGTTGAAATGGATTTTGACGGCTACGCCATCGGCGGCGTGAGCGTTGGCGAACCTGAAGCGGAAATGCTCAAGGCCATTGAATTGACCGAGCCCCATTTACCCGCGCAGAAGCCCCGCTATGCCATGGGACTGGGCACACCCGCGCAGATGCTCGAACTCATTGCTCGCGGCGTGGATATGTTTGATTGCGTGCTGCCCACGCGCGTCGCCCGCAATGGCACAGCTTTCACCCGCCGCGGCGCGTTCGGCCTTAAAGGAGGAGCGTACAAGGCCGATTTCCGGCCCATTGACGAAGAATGCGATTGTTTCGCGTGCAAACGCTTCACTCGCGCGTATCTGCGGCATTTGCTCAACGTGGATGAAATCCTCGGACTTCGGATGGTGAGCGTCCACAACTCGCATCTGTTTCTAAAAATCATGGCGGAGGCGCGCGCCCACATCGCCGCAGGGACCTTTGCGGACTTTTATCGGGAATTCATCGCCAATTACGTACCATCGAGAAGAGTCCTGGATGCGAGGAAAGCGGCGGAAGCGGCGCCGGAACGGTGAGCGGCGCGGCGGATTGGATTGGGCGGCAAGAAAATCAATACCTCAGCAAATGGCGGCAAAGTAAAACAAGACCAAAAATCAAAATGCCCGCGCCCACGATCAAGCCGGTCAGTCCGAAAAAATGAGATAACAGAAACACGGCAAATCCGATGACAACGATGGAAATCAGAAGCAGACCGGCAAATAAAATCTTCAGGGAGTTCCAGATGGAC
>JBOHXA010000053.1:0-4736 GCA_050737335.1 Limisphaerales bacterium
CAATAATGCCGCGATCGCCCCGAGCCCGGCGCAAAGCCCATTCATGTTGTCCATGAAATTGAACGCATTCATTACGGTCACAATCCAGACAATCGTAATGGCGTAACTGAAGGCGGCGTTGGGCACAAAAAGAGTGATGCGTTTGCAGGCAATGGCCACAATAACGGCGATTAAAAACTGGCCTGAAAATTTCGGCAACGGTTTTAGTTCATGCCGGTCGTCCAATGAACCAAGAAAGGTGATTCCGATGGCGCCGGCGGAAATGACCGCAAGCTCGAGGCCGCGCCGCTCCAAGCCATGGACAATCAGATTGCTAAAGGGAATTTTCAACGCGCCAAACTTCACCAGGATTGTTCCAACTACAAGGGGAATCAGCATTCCGCTGAGCACCGCATATCCTCCCGCCAGGGGCATGGGCCTATCATGGATTTTTCGGGCGCCCGGCTCGTCCACCAGATTTGCCCGGATGCAACATTTCCGCCAAAGAGGCAGCGTAACCAGCGTCGTGGCAAACGCGCACACAAATGTCGCGCAATAGAAATTAATCGGAAACGCCATGTCGTTTGGCAGCCACTGTCATATAAAGATTGTAGATGCCTGCAACCATTTTTTCGACGGCGAAATGGCCCTGAACAAATTCCCGGCCGCGCCGGCCCAATTGCTCTCGCAATGCGCGGTCGCCGGCCAATTGCGCAAGCCGCATTTTTAGCCCGGCCAAATCGCCCGGCCGCACCAGAAATCCGGTCTGGTCATCCAGACAGGCCTCACGAGCGCCGTCGCAATCATATGCGACCACCGGCTTCCCGGCGGCCAGCGCTTGGGGCACTGCCCTTGGCAATCCCTCGCGCAAAGATAGATGGACCACAGTGTCCATAATGCCGGCATATTTAGGGACCTCCTCTGGCGGGACCAGGCCTGTAAAAATGAAATGCTTTTTCAGGTTATGGCCGCGCGCAAGGCCTTCGAAACGCGCGCGCCAGGGACCATCGCCAACCAGGAGGAATTTAATCTTCGAATTCTGCCGCGCCAATTCCGGCGCAATCGCAAACAGATCATCATGCCCTTTGAGTTTGAATAGCCTGGCGATTTTGCCAATCACAATATCATCGGCCGCAATCCCAAGCACCGAGCGCAATGCCGCGTCGTTTTTCGCGCTCAGAAACGGGGCCAGGTTAAACCCGCTGAATATCTTTGTGTATTGAGCCCGATGCCCAATGCCGGCGCTCACGTACTGATCTGTCATGGCGTCGGCGACCACAATAAAATGGGTGGTGACCTTCGCGGCCACCCGTTCAGCCTGGCGAAAGACGAAATTGGCGGCGGCGCCCTGAAACGCGCCAAAAGGAGGCCCGTGAATGGTATGAACAATCAACGGCACTCCCGCGCGTTTTGCCGCCAGCCGCCCCAAAACTCCGGCTTTGCTGCTGTGTGTGTGCACAATCTCTGGCGCCTGCCCGCGTAATATCCGCTCAAGCTTGCGCAAGGCCAGCCAATCCTTGAGCGGATGAATGGAACGGACCAGTTCGGGAACGACGACAAATCGTTCTTCACCCAGGGCGCGCCGTGCTTCCGGCTCCAGCGAGCCTTCCGGTCCGCTCGTCGCCCCTGAAATCAAACGCGCGTCAACGCCCGGAATTTGACTGAGACCGGCGACGGTGGCGACGGTGTTTTCCTGTGCTCCGCCCACGATGAGGCGTGTGATGATGTGGGTGACGCGCATGGGCAGTAGGCAATCTACTGCTTCAATTGCCGCAATCGTTCCTCCAGAAGCTGAGCTTCCGCGCGCGCGGGGGGAGAATTGGTTGGCGCATGCGGTAAATAAATCTCAATGTTGCGGATCGCTTCGTTGGTGTCGTGCTGGCGCCATGCGATTTCCTCAAGACCAAAAGCCACGCGCGGCGGATCCCAATGCGCGCGCTGCAGCTTTTCCAGATTGGTCCGCGCGCCCTCCAGGTTGCCGTCGCGGAAATAAGCGCTCGCAAGTTGAAATAATGCTTCGGTATTTTGTTTTCGAATCGCCAGCGCGCGCTTCAGCGTCGCAATGGCCTCGTCATATCGCTGCAATTGATTGCACAGGTAGCCCTTGGTCGTCAGAAAAGATGGGTCATTGGCCGAAAAGCGCAATTGCATCTGCGCGATTGACAGCGCATTGGAAAACATTCCGCGGTTCATATAAATTTGCCGTACGGTCGTCAAAAGAGCCTGATTTGTCGGGTTCTGGGAAACTTCCCTCTCCAGCAGGCGCGATCCGTCCGCCAAATCATTCTTTTGGAAATAGGCCGCGGACAACAGCATGTTGAGCTGGCGAGAGTCGGCGTCGGAGAATCCGTTCTGCGGGTGGATTGGCGCGCGCAAGGCTTCAAACATCTGATTGGGCAAGTGGTCCATGCCATACACCCGAGCCAGGAGGAAGCGCGCGGGCCAGTAATTCGGGTCCAATTGGCACGCGCGTTTCAATGGCGCGACAGCCTGCCGGTAAAATCTATTCATTTGCGCCAGCGTAACGCCGTACCTGAAACAAAATGCCGGATCATCTATGGGACCATCCTCGTTGAGGATTTCCATTAAATTGTTAAATTCCCCAAACCTCTGGATGGCGATGCTCGAAAACGGGTCCGCGGACAGTTTCCGGCCCGCGCTCAGGTCCTCGTTCACCGCGATATTTACCTGCGCTGATGAATTATTAGTATTGAATTCAAGCGCCTCCCTGAATTTGGCGGCGGCGTCAGTCAGGTCCCCCATGCGTTGCAATTCCACGCCCCAAAAATCAAGGCTCCGCGAGCAATAACAGCCCACCGTCGCGGCGTTGATGTCCACTTCGTGCGGAACGCGCAAACGGTCCAGTTGCGCGTCCACAAAGCTTTTCGGGCCACCCGGATCCAACGCGGCCCCCACGGCAGCCAATTCGTTCGCGCGGGCTTTCTTCCAAAATGTTTGGTTTTCGGCGACGAGGTTTGTATCGGGCTTCGGCGGGAGCAATGTGTTGCCGGGCAAGGGTTTTAGTCTATAAACCAAGCCGTGTGGCTCTGCATAAAATGCCTCGAAATAATAGCCGAAGCTCGGATGCAGGTAGTAAATCTCGTTCGTGCGGCTCAATAACGCCAGCAGCTCGATTAACCCCATTGGATTCAATGCATTGGTTTGGTCCGGCTTGACCAGCAACGGCCACTGTTGCGGCGATTCCTTGTTCAAAAAACGATGGTATTGCGGATACGGCAGCCAGGCTGTGTCAATGAACAGGTATTTTCCGCCGCGGCGCTTCGATGCCAGCGCCGCCTTTGTCAAATACATCCGTTCAGCATCGTCGCTTAAGACAATCGCCCCCTTTCGCGGCAGCTTTTTCATTACCAGTGAACTAAAGGCGCGGAGAGTGTTGCCGTTTTCAGAGCGAACCAGCCTGGCGTTTTTGCAAACCAGGCCCGCCACCGCCAGCGCGGCGATTACCCAAACAGCCGTCACAACGGCCTTATTACCCAGGCTTGCCCACAGCGACGGCGCCTCTCTGGCGCGAAGATGCCTCTTGCCGAAAATGAGAAGAAAATACCCGGCATAATAACCCGCGCTGAGCGCTATCAGATAATACAACGTCAATCCAAGCTCCTTTTGACGCGGGCTGAAAGGCGGGTCGAACGCAATCCAAAGGCACACGGCTAGAAAAATCGCGTGAATGGCATGAAACATTACGGAAGCCAGTGATGAGCCGATTTTACTGTTATCCCCAAATTTCCACCGCACGGACAATACCAGCAGGGGCATCAGCGAAATGAATATCGGCATCAGAAGGTCGCCCAGATAGGCGCCAGGGTTGGTAGCGCAGTCCCAAAAAAGCCGCACGATCTGGCTTTGCATGCCCAGGCTGAATTTGAGCGCGTTTGCGAATGTCACTGTCGAGTGGCTCCGAAGGGCCGGCGCCACTTGATACAGCAAGAGCAACAGGAAACCGCCCAGGCCATACAGGAATATCCGGATGAGAAACCGCGCGTTGAAAAATGCCAGGCGGCGGACCCAGATGACCGCCACGACGAATAATGGGAAAAACGCCGTCATCGCCAATCCTTCCACGACGCCCGCGCCGACCACGGCCGCGCTGGCATATAAACGCCAGACGCGTCCATCCAACCGGTATTCAACCAGCGACCAAACTACAAACGCGAACAATAGCAGGTCAAACATCGGGCTGCCACCGTTGGTCGCATTGAGCCAAAAGCTCAATTGCAGCCCGCACAGAAGCGAGGCCAGCAGCGGTGGAAGCCATGCGCTGGGAATGGTGAGCACAAAGAAATCATTCCGTTCGCGCACCTGTTGCGCCTCCGTGCGGTCGTGTGGCAGTAGTCCGACCGACCGCGCCAATAGTCCCAGCGCCAGCGCCGCGCATACGGCCGAAAAGAAATTCATCGCCAGCGGCACGAGCGGAACCGGCAGCAACCGCAATGGCATCGTGACCAGGAAGAACAGAGGGCTCTCGAACTGCGGCGTCCAGGTCCAGCCCGATAGCCTTGCCACTGCGCCCAGGTTGCCCAATGAGACCCAATGGTTGAGCGTCAGCAGATAAAATAGCAGCATTCCCGCGGCAATGAGCCACGGCAAAACCAGGCGGACAAAGTCCCGCCGCGCATCAATTCGCACTCCGTTGGGCATGGATATATTTTTGTTAAGCCGCATTTTTACGGTTGGATAGGGTTACATCTCCGCAAATCCGCCACACATTCCACGTGCTGCGTTTGCGGAAACATATC
>JBOHXA010000054.1:0-3600 GCA_050737335.1 Limisphaerales bacterium
AAAGATCATGGCGAAAGTGGAGAGAGCGCGTCAAAAGCTGGACGAGATCAAACCGGGTTGGTCCCAAAGGAAAAAGCGCAAAAAGCGCTAATAATATGTCTAGCCATTTTAGATACACTACACTAGCATGACGATTTTTACTAAACTTCGCCGGTTCCCATAGCAGCGGACATGCGTTCGCTCTAACCCCTTCGCGGAAAAATCCCGCGGCCTCGCTCGCCACCCGATCCGCCAGTCAAAGTCTCTTGGAAAACTTCAAACCTGAAACTCCAGCGTAAGCCGCGTCATTCCCCCCCCATTGCCCAATCCGTAATCCGCAATTCCTAGTGCTTCCCAAAGAGCAGGTTGACCATATCATGGAATGACCGTCCACTCACCATGGCTGTACCAATACCGATAATTACGGTGGAGAGCACAAGAGTAGCCACCCCGCCAGCGATCAGCCGATGCGCCTTTGCGCCCGATCCCTTCCATTCGCAGAATATCCATCCCCACATTGTGGCAAAAATGATGATGCTCGACATGTGCAAGGTCCAGGACGCGAAATCGTACGGGACCATTTGCGTCGCTCCCATCGTATAAAAGAAAAACTGGAAATACCAAAGCGAGCCAGCCAGAACGCAAAAAGCAAAATTTCTTATCCACGGAATTTTCAGGTCCAAGGGCGCGGGATTGGCTGCCACGGTTTTCACGGCAGGCTCGCTCACAGCGGCATAGGCAGACCCGCCTTCGCGGCTGGCTGCGACGGTTTCTGTGGCATGTTCACTGACGGTACCGCCTTGATGGGCATGTTCGGGTTTCACGTGCGACGCAAAATATTGATAGCCAGTGCCGTTTTTTATGTTCAACAAAATGCACCAGATAAAATTCGTCGTGAATCCCCCCAGCAGCAATACCGGAAGCGTGGGCAATCCGGTCCAAATATCCTTTGTCCCCGCCGCCAGGGAAGCCGCGTTGATGCTCTTGCCCGCCTGAAGGCCATACGCGAAACAGGCGCTCAGGATGCCGCAAAAAATCGCCACCAAAATGCCCTTCTTAAAGTTAAACTCCCGAATGGCCTTCCTTTTCTGTTCAGCCGGCATATTTGAATCCTTCAGATAACCTGCCAGAGCGGCAATCGCGATACCCGCAAAGCAAACAGCCACGCCAGCCAGGACCACCCGTCCCGAAGTGTGCTCAACCAGGAAGACAATGCTTGTGCTGCCCGCGAATACGAAAAAATGGGGAAACATCGCTTTGACGATCGGGGGCACCAGCGCGCCAAACGCGGCGCAAAATCCCAGGGCCACGCCCGTGCCCAGCGACAACCCCAGGTACCGCATGGTCAATCCGTATGTCAGACCTCCAAGACCCCATAACACCCCGAAAAAATAGGTCCAGAAAAGCACCTCAAGCGATTGATGCCTTAGGACTCCAAACAGATCGTTGGTCTTAAAATATGCAAATGCCCACGGGCAAATAATCCAGGAAAAAATGCCGCCGGTGAGCCAGTACGTTTCCCAGGACCATTTTCTAACGCCTTTATAGGGCACATAAAAGCTGCCCGAGGCCAGACCGCCAAGCCAGTGGTAGAAAACACCGAGGAAAGGATTCGTTTGCATTGCCTAATTTCTTCGAGCGTAAATGGAAATTTCAGACAACTATTGTCGAACCTCATTTCGAAAGCAATCGCCAATTTTGGTGAGCGTCTGCTTGCATCAAAACCCGCGTTCGCCCAAGCTCCTTAAATGGTGAAGAAAATGTTTCCACTCATTGTCTGCGCCCTCGGCTTGTGGGGATGCTCCAGCACTGGCCCAGTCCCGCATTTGTCCGACCATCGGTGCCAGGAGCTTGTCACCCAGGCGGATCAACTGGCCATGGTCGGCGGCCCTTTGCCGGACTCCATTCAAAGACTCGACCCCGTCCAGGTGTATGGCGATCACGGAAACATTGTCATCGCGCTGCACAGGAACGCGCAGGGTGAGCAGGGATTTTATATCGTCCCCACCACCAGCTCCTATGACCCGCGCTTTAGGCCCCAGCCAGATTGGACCTTCAGCCTGGTGAATCCCAATGATCCATATCTGAACAACCTGTTTGAGTATTCGCGCGTCTGGAAGCGATAGACAATGCAGGGGATGAACGGTTGGAAGGCCCAAGCGACTGAGTCGTTGACCGCCGAGCCGCCCCTTAAATGAGTGGAACCATTGCATTGCGGTTTCCTGTCCGCTCCCATCGGATGAGAAGCGTGAGGTTAAGGGGTGAGGGAAGGGTTTCGGAAATAACCATGAGAAGTCGTAAATAATTTGCTTTTTCCTTTTTCCTTTTTAATTTGCCCAAGTGAGCATCCTTGATGAATTGGAATGGCGCGGCCTGATTGCAGATTCCACCGACAGGGCGGCCCTGACAAAGCAACTGTCGTCGCCAACGACGTTATATTGTGGCTTTGACCCGACGGCAGACAGCCTTCATGTGGGCAGTCTCGTTCCCCTCCTCGCCCTGCGGCGTTTTCAATTGCTCGGCCATCGTCCCATCGCCGTGGCCGGCGGCGCGACCGGCTCGATTGGCGATCCCAGCGGCAAAACCCAGGAGCGGCAGTTGCTGACCAAGGAAGTCCTGCTGGCAAACATCGCCAAAATCAAACTGCAATTGGCAAAGCTCCTGGATTTCGAGGCGAAACAAAATCCCGCGCGCCTGCTCGACAATGCAAGCTGGACGGAAAATATTTCGTTTCTCGATTTTTTGCGCGACGTCGGCAAGCACTTTTCCGTCAATCAAATGGCCGCCAAGGAAAGTGTGCGCGCGCGCATGGAAGACCGCGAGACCGGCATCAGTTACACCGAATTCAGCTACATGCTTCTTCAAGCGTTCGACTTTTTCGTCCTCGCGCGGGACACAGATTGCCATTTGCAAATTGGCGGCAGCGACCAATGGGGCAATATCACCGCCGGCATTGACTTCTGCCGCAAGAAACTGGGAAAAACCGTCCATGGCCTCACCCTGCCTCTCATTTTAAATGCAGACGGGGCCAAATTCGGCAAGACCGAAGCCGGCGCGATCTGGCTCGACCCAAAAAGGACCAGCGAGAAGGACTTCTTTCAGTTCTGGATGCGCACAGATGATCGGGACGTTGAGCGTTACCTCAAGTTTTTCACCTTTCTGACCGAACCCCAAATCTCGGAAATCGTCCAAAAACACGCCAAAGCGCCGGAACAACGCGTGGGCCAGCGTGAACTGGCAAAGGCCGTGACGGCGCTCGCCCACGGGCCCGACATTGCCCGCCGCGAGGTTGAAGCGATCGAGGCCTATTCCGGTAAAATTTCCGGCCCGGAATTGCTCGCCCATTTTCCGAAGAAAGAGTTTCCCGGGGCAAATTTGGCTGGCGAAGGCGCGAGCCTTGTGGACCTGTTGGTTCATGCGGGGCTGGCGGCATCAAAATCACAGGCGCGGCAACTCATTACCGGCGGCGGGGTCGAAGTCAATGGCGAACGCGTGAGCGACTTCAACCGCAAGATCACGATGGCGGATATTCGCCACGAAAAATTTGTGCAACTTCAAAAAGGAAAGAAGACGCACGTGCTGATTGTGCCGGTTTAAACCGCTCCCTCACGGTCGCGGCTC
>JBOHXA010000055.1:0-4809 GCA_050737335.1 Limisphaerales bacterium
GATTGTGGGCGTGGTGGAAAAATCGCGGATGCTCAATGGCCGGAAGACAGTCCGGCCCGGAGACGCCGTCATCGGAATTGCCTCCAGCGGCCTGCACACCAATGGCTATTCGCTGGCGCGAAAAATCCTCCTGGAACAATTGGGCCTGAAATTGGACAGCTACGTCAGAGAATTGAACAATAAGGTCGGAAACGAGTTGCTGAAAGTTCACGTGAGCTATGGGCCATTGGCGCTCGCGCTATTAAAACGTTTCAATTCAACGTCTTCCCACTCCCTTCCGCGAGGATCAAAGCTTCCCGTCAGGGCGTTCGCCCATGTCACCGGTGGCGGGTTTGTGGACAACCTGCCGCGCGTGCTGCCAAAAACGTGCGATGCCGTCATCCGCAAAGGTTCGTGGGACATGCCGCCAATTTTTAAGCTCATCCAGGCGCGCGGCGGCGTGGCGGATGATGAGTTGTATCAGGTGTTCAACATGGGCGTAGGGATGGCGGCGATTGTGGCGGCGGAGGAAGCGGGCCGGATATTGAAATTTATCCGCGCGCGCAAGCACAAGGCCTGGATCATTGGTGAGATTACAAAAGGGAGAGGCGAAGCGAGAGTTGTTTAACCGAACCGGCCCATCCAGTTCCATGCGGCGGCAAACCGAGCCGCGACCGTGAGCGATTAGTTCGTGGAGGCAACACTCGTGTCCGCTTGCTTACGCGCGGGTCTCTGTTGCGCGTCTCCGATCTGAGCCGCGACCGTGAGGGAGCGAAACCATCGTAAATCCGCCAAATGCTGGAATTGGTGGGCCTGCTCGGATTTGAACCGAGGACCAAGCGATTATGAGTCGCCTGCTCTAACCGCTGAGCTACAGGCCCGAAAGCCCGCAAGCATGATTGCCAAAAAATGGGCGCAAGGCAATTTGATTCCGTCCATTGACCGTGTGCCTAATCGTGCTGGCATCTAACGCCGCCAACTCCCCGCTCATTTGGATCATTTTTGCACCAATACGCCCGCCGGTGATGGTTTAAAAGTCGCCCACAAATTCCAACAAACACCAAGAGAACAACAGTCTCGACTTTGACTATTGTTGACTCCAGGCTGATGGCGAAGGTCATTTAAACAACAAAACAAGCAACCATTATTATGACAACCTTAAAAAACATCTATTCAGTCGCCCTGACGCTCGCGTTCGGTCTGGCAGCCGCCAGCGGACAAATATATATCGCAAACACAGACGGCAACTCGATCGGCGAATACGGGCTTAACGGGTCGCCGATCAATACTTCCTTCATCACTGGACTGAATCATCCCCAGGGCATTACCATTTTGGGCAATAACCTGTTCGTCGTAAATCAATACAGCGGGAGCGTCGCCGAATACACGACGTCCGGTTCGCTGGTCAACGGCTCGCTGATTTCCTCGGGGCTGGATAATCCATGGGGTCTGGCCAGTTCGGGCGGCGACTTGTACGTCGCGAACCAGGCAAATGCCGTCATCGCCGAATACTCGACGTCTGGCTCACTGATCAACTCCATTACCACCACGGGCACGCCTCCGGACGTCGCGGTTTCCGGGGGCGATATTTTTATCCCAAGCCCCGTCAGCGGTATTTCCGAATACAATAGCTCCGGAGCGCTCGTGAATTCATTTCCCACCGCGGCAAGCATCTATGACATCGCCATTTCAGGGAACGACATGTTCATTCCCAGTGTTGCCAGCGGCAATATCAGCGAATACACGCTTTCCGGCCAGCTTGTTAATGCTTCGTTGATCAGCGGGTTGGACGCGCCCGAGGGCGTCGCAATTTTGGGCAACGATCTTTACGTCGTGAATAGTGGAAAGGATACCGTCGGCGAATACACGCTTTCCGGACAGACGATCAACGCCTCGTTGATTACCACCGGATTGGACGGGGCCACTTACATAGACGTCGTGCCCGAGCCTTCCACCTTTGCGCTGGCCAGCCTCGGCGCGGCCGCGTTGTGGCTTTTGCGCCGCCGAAAATAGGGCGGTCCTTCAGTTGCCCCTGAAGCTGATGGGAGCGGAACGTTCTCATCGGCTTCCGGGGGCGAACACTTTGGCCGCTGGCGCCACGGGCCAAACTGATTGCGAAAATAGCGGGGCCGCGAATGGCTTCTTCAAAAAATTCGCGGGGGGAACCTTGCTGTTTTCCGGCGGTTCTGGCTTAATGCATCCTGTTCATGTCAGCTAAACGCAAACACGATTCAAAACAAACGGAGTTGCCCATTGAAGGCGCGGGCGGCGCGGGGACCGAATCCACGAGGCCTGGCGGGGTCAACGGAAACGGAAACGCATCCGAGCACGTGATCGCCGAAGCGGTTGAAACCCTCGTTCCCAAACCGTTTGATCCCAGGAAACGGGCCTTGGGCCTGCACACGCGCGTGGACCGCGGATTCCTCGAATACGCCAGCTACGTGATCCGCGACCGCGCGATCCCGAACCTGTCCGACGGCCTTAAACCGGTGCAACGACGCATCTTATGGGCCTTGCACGACAAGGACGATGGACGATTTATCAAGGTGGCCAATGTGGTTGGCCATACCATGCAATATCATCCGCATGGCGACGCCTCGATTGGCGACGCGCTCGTCGTGCTGGCCAATAAACGCTATCTGGTCGAAGGCCAGGGGAATTTTGGAAACATTTATACCGGCGACGCTTCGGCTGCGCCCCGTTATATCGAATGCCGGCTGACGGAACTGGCGCGAACGGAGTTGTTCAACGATCAAATCACCGATTTTATCCCGAGCTACGACGGACGCAATCGCGAGCCAATCGCGCTGCCCTGCAAACTTCCACTGGTGCTCATGCTCGGCGCGGAAGGCATCGCGGTGGGCCTGAGCGCGCGAATTCTGCCCCACAATTTTCCGGAATTGCTCGAAGCGCAGATTGCCATTCTCAAAAAACAGTCCTTCAAATGCCTGCCGGATTTCCAGACCGGCGGTTTGATGGACGCGCGCGATTACCAGGACGGGAAAGGCTCGGTCAAGGTGCGCGCCCGGATCAAGGCCAGGGACGAATCCACCGTGCTGATCACGGAAATTCCGCCCGGCACCACCACCGATTCGCTCATGGGGTCCATCGAGGACGCCGCGCGCAAGGGCAAGCTCAAGGTCAGGTCCATCAACGATTTTACGTCCGAAAAGGTCGAGATCGAAATCAAATGTCCGCCCGGAGTGGATGCTGAAAAAATGGCCGACGCGCTTTACGCTTTCACGGATTGCGAAGTGACCATCGCCAGCCGCATCGTCGTCATTAAAGACAATCGCCCGGTGGAAATGACCGTGAGCGAGGTTTTGTGTGAGAACACGGCCCAGCTCGTGGCCATCCTGAAACGGGAACTGGAACTGCGCGAAAAACAGCTTTTGGATGAACTGCATTACCGCACGCTCGAACGCATCTTCATCGAGGAACGCATTTACAAAGGCATCGAGAAGTGCAAGAGCAACGAAGCCGTCATTGCCGCCGTCCATGACGGGTTCAAACCGTTCAAAAAGGAACTGGTGCGGGAATTGGCGGACGTGGACGTCGAAAAGCTTCTGCAAGTGCGCATTCGGCGCATTTCATTGTTTGACATCAACAAGCACCGCGAAGAGATGGAACAAACCAGGGCCGGCCTGGATGAAACGCGCAAAAATCTCAAGGGCCTGACAAAATACGTCATCGCGCGCCTGGAAGGACTTCTGGAAAAATATGGAAAACAGTATCCGCGACTGACAACCAAATCCGCGCGCCATGAGGAAGTGGACGCCAAGGCCGTGGCGTTCAAGGCCTTTAAAGTGAGTTACGATCGCGAGAGCGGCTACGTGGGACATAAAGTCAACGGCGAGGAATTTAAGATCGAATGCACCAAGTTTGACAAGGTCCTGCTGGTCTTCAAGGACGGCACCTACAAGGTGGGCGAATTGCCGGAAAAGCTATTCGTCGGCCCGGAGTTGGTCTATTGTGATTTGCCCGATCGCGAGCGAATTTTTACCTGCGCCTACACCGATCGCAACGCCAGCTATCTCAAACGCTTCACCTTTGGCGGCACAATCCTGAACAAGGTGTATTCATGCATCCCGGACAAGTCGCGCATTCTTTATTTTGCGCCGGAAACACCAAAGACGCTCTATATCCGTTACAAGCCGGCGCCGCACCAGAAAATCAGCCAGCAAACCTGCGATCCGGGCGAGATCGAAGTCAAAGGGCCCAAAACCCGCGGACGCCAGATATCCATCAAGGACATCTCCTCCGTGACGGCCGAACCCACGCGGGGATGGGACGAAAAGGCGACAACGACGAAATTGGTTTTTGTGTAACACTGACGATTTTGTCGCGGTCGAAAAACAAGGTGTCCTGGAATACGGCTCAGTCCTGGTGCTCGTTTTTGGCCCGCTTTGGCAGCTTCAGCCGTCCTTCAAGCTGTTTCATGCGCTCAAAGAGAGTGGCGATTTGGCCGGTATGCTCCTGGGACTTGACCGCGTGTTCAGAAATTCTCAACGCATTCACCGAAATCCTGGCATCAAGCTCGGACATCTTTGATTCGGACGTCACGCGGTTCGCAACAATCTTGTGTTCGAGGTTGCCCAATTTAACATCTATCGGACCCAGCAAATGACGAATCTCGCGGATCCCCTGGCGAATATCCTCTATGGCATTTTGCATGATAGCGTGCTTTTTTTAAATGAATAACCCGTAGTTCCTCCTCTGGACGGCAAAAATTCGCATTTTCTTTTAAAAGTCAAATCCAGGGATTTGCAATTGAGGTTTCCGCGCAATTTCCATGCCGATTACCGGGACAGATTTCCCTCCGCCCTTCAG
>JBOHXA010000056.1:0-3119 GCA_050737335.1 Limisphaerales bacterium
AGCCCGACTTTCGCAATTGAAGGGCGATTTCCGACTTTTTTCCGCCAGAGGAACGGCGGTTTTGCTGTAAATCGAAGGTTTGGACCGTCTGGTTAGGGATTGACCAATACCCTGAAAAACTGATCGGTATTTGTCGCCGGAACTGTATAAGGCGAAACTGCCGCGGTGTTAGTCGTCCAGGGTCCCGACGGGGAGGGCGCCTCCATCAGCGCCCCCCCGGGCCAGGTCAATAGGATATTCGACCCGGAACGGGTGGCCTTTAGATACAATGGGCCGGCATAAATACCCGAATCAAGATCCTGCACCTGAGTCGCGGTGAGCGCCTGGGGATAGATGGCTGCGTTTGCGACTTTGGCGTTGAGCAGGCGTGTTGTTCCATAGTCGGGCGAACCGCCAATCCAGACGTCGAGGCTGTCATCGGCGGGAGTTACGGTTATGGTATTGTTAGCCACCAGGCTGCCATCCACGTAAAGGGAGCCGTTATTGGGCTGGTTGACGACTCCAGAATACGTATAGGCAACCATATGCCACTCTCCGTTATTAATGCCAATGGGACTGGTGGCATCGGCAGGCCCGTTGCCGTCATTGGCGCCCGGCTCGCCCCCGGGGTTAACACTCAAGCGCCAGGACAGATCACCGTGGCCGAATAATCCCGCAAAATTGGGGATGGACACTATATCCACCCAGGCAACGACGGTGATTGGGCCGGTCAGATCGAAAGGGCCTTCGGGAATATCCACGTATCCCGATGAGCCGTCAAAGAGGACGGAACCATTGGATAAGCCAAAGAATGAGTTCGTCGGGCCGGCCTGGCCAAGGGTGCAACCGCCAACGTAGGTTCCGTTGTAACCGCCGACGATGTCGTAAGCGGTGGTTCCGCTCGACTCATTCAAGGGCCAATAAGCCATGGGATCGAGCGAAAGCAGAGACTGTTGGTACTGGTCGGGAGAAATTATCGCCAGGTTCAATGCCGAACTTACCGCTGTTCCATACTTGTTGCTGACGAGACACGTGTAACTGCCCGCCTGAGCCATCTGCAGGTCGTCAAGGGCCAGCGTGGAGTAAGCCGAGGTGTTGATGGGGTTCGCGCCATTGTTAAAATACCATCGGTAAACAAAAGGCGGGCTGCCAATATTGGCCACGCTCGCGGTCAACGTCGCGCCGGCCAGCAATCTTTCCGAGGCCGGAGGTTGTTGCGTAATGGCCGGCTCGCTCGCGGCGACAGTGATGACGGAACTGGTTCCCGCCACACCGTTAAGCGTTGCGCTGATTGTGGCAGCGCCGGTGTCAACGGCAGTTACCATTCCACTGCCATTGACCGTGAGAACGTTTGGATTGCTGCTGATCCAATTGGTCGCAAATCCCGTCACCATCACGCCTGAGGCGTTCTGAAATGCTCCCGTGACGGCCGCTTGTTGGTAAAACCCCGCTGCCATGGAATCATTGGTGACACTGAGCGTGAGCGATTCGGGGGTCAAGTTGGTTTCCACGTACGCTGGTCCGGCGACTGCGCTGACAACGATATACAGGGGCGAAACCACGCCATCCCAAATTCGAAACTCATACACCGTCCCGCCAAATTGGTCGTCACCGTACACATCATTTCCCAACATGTCTTCAGTCGTGCCGCCAGCGCCTCCAATCAAACCGGGCGTATAACTGGCACCGGGGAGTATTTGCGAGGCGACGGGATTTCCGTTTAGGTAAAGATTGCCCGTCAAATCTCCGTAGTTGTACGTGACGCAAACGTATTGCTCCGAATTGTTCGGAAAAAAAATGGACGATTGAATGTCCACCTCCCCGCCGTTTGGCGTGAATGCCACTTCCAAGTTGTTGTTGTTATTGCCCGGATACGGTATAAGCGCGAAATTTTGGCTGTCGCTGCTGCCAAAATCCCAAATTTCAGCCCATTTATTGCCCTGGTTTTGAGTGACCCAGCATTCAACGGTCAAATTCGTTGTCGTGGTCAACATTCCGGGTGGCAACGAGACATACCCGGAATATCCAGATGTGTCCTGGGTATTGCCTGGCAGAAACAGGCCATCATGGATCGTTGCGGCGGCTCCGCCATTTGGTCCCACAATGGTCCCATTGGCCCCGCCCACCGAATCCGAAGCATCGCTGACGAAACTGTAACGATGCTGCAACGTTGGCTGGGGCGGCAGTTCAACGGTCAAGGTGACCGAATCGGTGGCCGTACCCGCCTGGTTGGTAACCACGATGCTGTAGTTCCCGGCCATGCTCGCGGTGACGTTGGTCATTATAAACGTATTATTTGTCGCGCCGATGACGGGTGAACCATCAAAATCCCACTGATAATTCAGATCGCCCCCCGTCGCCTGCGCGCTGAACGAAGCGATGCCGCCCAAAAACACGGACTGTGACACAGGCGGCAACCGGATTGCAGGCATCGTCTGCGGATACGCGCCATTGCTCGAAACCAAATCCACATCTGAAATTCCCACGTCAATAAACTGTCCGCCGGTGCTCTGGTAGCACGATACGGCCAGGACGTTTGTGGCATTGGGAATGATGGCCGCCTGGCCCGCGGAATTCATCGCCACCGGAACGTAAGCGGTTGAATATCCGGACGCTGAACCCGCTAAAACGCCATTGATATAAATTGCCACGTCTTCGTCATGATAGGTGATGAAGGTGAGATTGGTTAGTTGCCGGGGAGTCAGTGAGCCTGGATTGAATGCGCGCCTGAGATAAATATAACCCAACGTTGTCCATGGGGTGTTTGGCGTGACGTTCGGGTCAACCGTTCCAAAACCCGCCACGCCGTTGCTCCAGGACGAAGCATCGAAATTGGTTGCGTACCAATTCGAGGGCACGGAGTTGGTCGTCCATTGCCAGGTCTGTGGAACGGTTTGTGATGTCGGAACAATCGTTGCTGCCGTCTCCTGTCCGGTTCTCGCTTTTATATTGGAACTGTAAATTTTGTCCATATCGGGCTTGAGCAGCCGGTCATAGCTCATTAACCCGTTGCATTCATTTTCCACGTCCGTAATCTGGGTATAGACCGCCGCATTTAACTGGCCGTTGGCCGGAGACTTGTAATCTACGGCCTCGTCAATGTAGCCATCGTAGAGCGAAGCAAAATTGTCCAGCGAACT
>JBOHXA010000057.1:0-2758 GCA_050737335.1 Limisphaerales bacterium
TCTGGCGCCGTTAAAGTATGCAAGGTGGCATTGGCATTTGTGCTCACCCGCCAGTATGTGTAGAGCTTCGCGCGCGGCAAGGCGCCGGTAAATTCGAAAAGCGCATAATCTCCATTGGTGTCGGGAACGGCAGTCAATTGTTCCAGTTCCGTTGGCTGCTCAATTCCCGGCTTGG
The DNA here is from genome assembly GCA_050737335.1 of Limisphaerales bacterium. Taxonomy (GTDB): domain Bacteria; phylum Verrucomicrobiota; class Verrucomicrobiia; order Limisphaerales; family UBA11358; genus UBA11358. The sequence continues at coordinate 176 of JBOHXA010000057.1, forward strand.
GCGCGATGCTAAAGCGCTTGACGATGCGGAAACGGCGCCGGGCCGGGTCCAATTGTTGATTCAACTGGTCAAGATAAGCGGCTGGCCCGAGCAGGTAGCTTGTGTTGCTCAAGGCCCAGCGGCGCGCCAACAGATAGAGACTTGACGGGCCAGGCGCCAGCGCCATGTCGTAGGCGGCCAGATCACTCGAAACCCGCGGCGACTGAATGATGTCGAGACATTGGATATTGTAATAGGGAAAATGGTGCTGCATCCATTCGATGCGATAGAGTTGTTCAAACCCCGAATCGGACGGGACGTCAGCCACCCGATGCTCATAGGGCTTGTCGCGCAGCAGGTCAATAATTGGATTGCTCGCGTATTTTTCCTTGTAGTTCCAGTGGATGATCCACGGTAAATCCGCCCGCCCAAGGTCGGCCACAAGCAATACGCCAAGCAATATGCCGCCCAGACGGGCGCGCTTGCCGGCAAAAACACCGGAAAGGACCAGGATCACGAGAATAACCGCGGCGGCGAAAAATAGAAGAAACCAGCCAACCTGACCAATGCTGAAAGAGGCGATCTGCCCGGCGCCGTCGGCGTCTGGATATCCAACCTTTTCCAAATAGCGAATTAAAGCGGGTCTTTCTGATGAATAGATTAACCAACCCAAAACGTTGAACCCGAAAAAAACCAGCGAACCCAATGCCCAATTTCTGTCAAACCCCCGCACTTTGCCGCACCAGGATTTCAGTTGCCGCCACCCTGAATTGACTTTGTCCCCAGGCTCCTGCATGTATTGCCGGCCAAGACCGTCCATTCCATAAGCGAAAATTATGAGAATCGCCAAATCGAAGATGGCGAGAAATTTCGCCGGATTTCGGATCGTCGAGAAATACGGAAGCAGATAAATAAAATGATAAAATGGAGCGAATCGGCCCCAGGACAGCAGCAAACCAATAATCAGGACGGCAGTCCAGAACCATATCAAACGTCGTTGAAATAACGGGAATATGGAATTTCCGCGCCGGAATGATTGGATGACGGCGAAAAGGGCAATCAAAGCCACTAAAATACCGCAATAATAGCCGGCGTAACCAAAACGCATCATACCGGACGGAGGCGGTCCCGACTTGCCACTGTCAAAAAAACGGTCAATTTCCGGTGTCCGTCCCACTCCCCCCCAATATTCACCGCCCACGTAATGGCTTTGCAGGAAGCCCATCATATCTTTGGGAGTATCCATGCGATAACCGAAGACTCCCGGAATGAAAAGTCCGACGGTTTCTTTTTTGGGGATACTCCACTGGGTCGCCCAGTCCCAATGCTGCTGGCTGTCTTCGATGCTTGTCTTTTGAGCCATTCCGGCGGTGCCGACAATAAATGTGTCCACCAATGAGGTGATGGTCTGGGCGGCGATAAATGCCGCGAAAATTGCAATGACCGCCACGCGTCCCATGCCGCGCCCAATCTTTTTTAATGCCGGCGCGCGGTCCTCGAGGAAAGATTTGAAATACACAAAGGCGGCGACGAAAAGACTGAAAATCGCGCCGTTGTCCGCGCCCTCCATGACGCCGACGCCGACCGCCATTCCGGCCAGCGCAAGCCGCAACCAGCGGACCTTCGGTTGGGTTTCGGAGGTATTGGCCATGACCAGGGCCAGGGCGAAAAAGACCATTCCTTCGGCGATTTGCACCGACGCGGTTCCCCAGCACGCGTTGCCGAAATAAGAGGAATTTAAAGCCGTGGCCAGCGCGCCCAATGTTGCCGCAAGAGGCGACAATTTTAATTGGCGAAAAAACACCCAGGCTCCAATGCCCAAAATAAGCAAACACAGCGGCTGATAGAATTTTGAATAATCAACCGGCCCGAGGATCCAGTTTATCATGGCAGTGATGTCCGGGGCAGCGGCGCCTCCGCTCGTCCCTATATCATTCAAATCCATCCATGTTCCTGTGAGAATTCCAGGCATTTGTGCGTCGGCCGCATTAATCTGGCCCAACGGCCCGTCATTTGAGAAATGAACGTAGTCAGGAAGAAAACTTTTGGCGAACAGGACTGCCAAAACAACTGCCAGCAGAAATGGAAAAACAAAATGATGCTCGCGCGATGTCCGGGCGTTTCCGCTGAGTTTTATTTGGTGGTTTTGACGGTTCACGATAAGACCCACATTATCAATTTCATCGAATGGAGTGTCAAGATTGTGAATGCGTTCAAAAATGGGCGAAATAAAGGCCGAATCGCAGGCCTCTCCTAAGCCAGCAATGCGACGGTTCACTGTCTTGAACCTTTTGACCGACGCGGACCCAGGGGCGCTCAATTTAGAAAATTCTCGCCAGGACCTGTGCCGTTCCATAAGCTTTTTGCATGAATTCACGAAGTTTGGTCACCGGCGCGGCCGGATTTATCGGATCGCACGTTTGCAGGCATTTGCTCAAGGCAAACCATGATGTCCTGGGCTTGGACGATTTAAGCGGTGGTTTTCGGGATTATGTTCCTTCCGGTGTTCGGTTTGTCGAAGGCTCAGTCACCGACGCTTCTCTGATCAAAAAACTGTTTGCTGACAACCATTTTGACTACGTTTTCCATCTGGCGGCTTACGCG
>JBOHXA010000058.1:0-5173 GCA_050737335.1 Limisphaerales bacterium
AATTGAAGCTGTTGAATCAATTGGGTGTGACCCGGGGGACCCTGCGTTGAGTCGGATTTCCAATTTTTCATTGAATAGACGGTGAAGCGGCTTGTCAAAAAGCGAAAGGTCAATTATTGTTTTCAGATGTCGTTTAAGAAACATTGCGCCTGGCCGCTGATATTCTGCGCCGCGAATTTCGCCTGCGCTGATACGGTGCATCTTAAGGATTCAGCGTCGGTCAGCGGCAAAATTCTCGCTGAAAAGGCCAATTCGGTTGTCGTGGACGTGGGATACACCGTGCTGGTCGTGCCGCGCAGCGCGATTGCCGGAATTACAAAATCAACGGAGGCGACCGGGTCCGGAACCGCCGCGGGTGTATTGTTGGATGCGACCCCGCAATTTTATACCGCCGGCGCGGTCTCGGCCCCGGCCCGCGACGTTCAGGACCTTGTGAAACAATTGGGCCAGGCCGTTGTGCAGGTGCGCACGCCCGAAGGGCTTGGCTCGGGATTCTTCGTGAACCCCGACGGCTATCTCATCACGAATTTTCACGTCATCGAAGGTGAAACTGAAATCTCCGTCGAAGTTTACAGCCAGGACAGCAACGGCCAGCTTGACCGTGATGTGTACAAAAAGGTCCGCATTGTGGCCATTAATAAATTTCACGATTTGGCCCTTCTCCATATCGAGGATAAAAATGCGCCAAAGTTCAAATACCTGACCTTGGGCAGTTCGGATGCCTTAAATGTGGGCGACCCGGTCTTTGCCATCGGCAGTCCCATGGGACTCGAGCGCACGGTTACTGAAGGCATTATCAGCACCAAAACCCGCGAACTGGAGGGCGAGCTTTATTTGCAGACCACCGCCCAAATCAATCCGGGCAATAGCGGCGGACCGTTGTTCAATCTGGCCGGAGAAGTCGTCGGAGTGACGAATATGAAAATCATGTTCGGTGAAGGCCTCGGCTTTGCCATTCCGGTTGAACTGGTGAAGAATTTTCTCGATCATCGCGACGCTTTCGCCTATTCCACCGACAACCCGAACAATCCGTACCGATACCTGGCCCCACCCACCGTGACCAGGGCCCGGCCGATTGGCAAATAACCGCGCCTTGCGCAACCTTTGGCGGTTGCCGCTCTCTAATTGTAAATGAGACCCAAAATCTTTGCCGCCGGCATCGCTCTCCTTCTGTCCGCCGCCTCTTTGGTTTTCGCCGCGATCCCGCCCGCCGAAGCCCTGCTGCCGGCCGATACCCTGTTGGTCTTTAGCGTGCCGGACTTTTCGGCCTTGCGCCAGGCCATTCAACGTTCCCCGCAGTGGCTTTTGTGGGAAGACCCGGCAATGAAGCCTTTCCGTGACGACTTTACAGCCAAATGGAACCAAAAATTCGTCGGGCCGCTGGAACAGAGCCTGGGCGTCAGGATGGCTGATTATTTGCCGCTCTTACAGGGACAGTTGACTTTTGCAATCACGCAAAACGGTTGGGGACAGACGGCCGGGACCGCCCCGGCGATGGTTTTGCTTCTTGATGCCGGAAACAAAAGCGATTTAATGGCCACGAACATTGCCCTATTAAAAAAGAAATGGACTGATTCCGGAAAAACGCTGCGGACGGTTCAGATCGAGGACGTTAATTTCTCCGTGCTCGTATTGTCCAGCAATTCGCCCGCGCCGTTTGCTTCCGTCTTTTTCCCCGCCGGGACCGCTTCCGCCCCGGCAATTTATATTGGCCAATTCAAATCATTATTAATTCTCGGCACTTCCGAAAAAGCCGTGGACAGTGTTGCCGCGCATCTGCATGGCGGGGCCAATCCGTCTTTGAGCCAAAACGCCCGATTCGCCGCCGCTCAACTGGCCCAATTTTACAACACGCCGCTCTATTACGGTTGGTTTAATGCCAAAGCCTTTTTTGAAGGCGTTTCAACTCCGCAGGATTCCTTCCAAATGAGCTTGAGGCAACTTCTGTTCGTTTCGGGCTTGAACGGATTGAAGAGCGTCAGCTTTACGGGCCGGGAATCGCCCGGCGGCGCTGAATTGGAATTTTACGCCGCCGCGCCGGAATCCATGCGGCAGGGACTGTTGAAGATGTTCGCCGCCGCGCCAAAGGAGGCGGACCCGCCTCCATTCGTGCCGGCCACAGTCACGAAGTTCTGGCGCTGGCGAGTGGATGGCCAGAAATCCTGGAACGAACTTGAGAAAACGGTTGATGCCTTTTCCCCCGGTGTCCTGGACAGGGTCATCCAGGTCGCCAATATGAGAGGCCGGCAAGAGAATCCTGATTTTGACCTCCGCAAGAACCTGATCGCCAATTTGGGCGACGACTGGATGTGCTATTCCAGGGCGCCCACTGGCAGCGCACTGACGGGCCTGAATAAGGAGCCATGGCTGTTTCTCTTTTCCGCCAACAATGCCGACCAGGCGGCGCTGGCCATCAAAACCCTCGCCTCAACGATGAGTGATGACCAGGGCAAAACGCGCGATTTCCTGGGGAGAAAAATTTACACCCTTTCCATACCCTCCCGCCACGGCGGGCCAGCGGGTTCTCTTTATTGTGCCGCCAGCGGCGGTTATGTGGCGCTGACGCCTGACGCGACGATGATCGAGAATTATCTTCGAAGCGACGACGGCAAAACCAAGCCCTTAAGCCGGCGGCCGGGTTTGATTGAGGCCGCGCAGCAAGTCGGCGGAATGGGCACTGGATTATTTGGCTATCAGAACCAGCGCGAATCCGCGCGAGCCTTGTTTTCGGCGCTTAAAAATGACCCCGCTTATGGCGCGGCGCTTAACCCGCTGGCGGGTTTGCCTTTCTCGTCCGCTGGAAATGGCATTCGCAGTTTGATGGATTTCTCGCTCCTGCCCGACTACGACGCGATATCAAAGTATTTCAATTTTACTGTATTTGCCGGCGCCACCAGCAGCGAAGGTTTTGATTTCAAGGTTTTCCAGCCGCGGTCCCCGGAACTCGCTCAATAAGTAATAAAACTTGCAGCCTCCCGATGAACCGGTGGCCGATGGGTTGGGCAACGGGCAAAGCTGCATGATTGTTTCGCGCAGGAGTTGGAGCGGACTCATGTCCGCTGCTACGCCCCTCGTTTATGTAGCAGCGCCGCGTGAGCGCGCTCACTAAATCCGCCTGCAATTGGACGCGCGAATTGGAAAAATTGGAGCGAACGCATGTTCGCTGCTACGACGATAATAAGGTTTATGGACTCAATGCGCGATTTGAGAATCGTAGAGACTTCCGATGAATAGTGGGACGGGTTGCCCGCCTGTCCACTTATTATCCGGCAATATCCCTGTTGCGCTGCTTTTGGAGAGATTTCTTCAACGTTCAGCTTTTGAATCCCACGGCTCGTGCTGCGCGGCAATTCGTCGAAATTGAGATTCAATGGGCGGCAGCAGTGTTTTCTTGAACAGGAATGCCAGGGGAATTGCCAGGACGGCTGATGCCACTACATCGGACAAATGATGGCATTGGAGGGCGATGCGCGACCACATCACCAGCAGCGCGTACAGCGCAGCCGCCGCGCCCCAACGGCGGCTGACCAACCAGGCCGCCGCTGCCAGTCCCACCGCCGTGGCCGAATGACCGGACGGAAAGGAACTAAACGCATATTTGCCGATGATCCAATGGCCGTGATACGAGAGGCCGTAAAATCCTTGCGGAACATGGGCCAGCGGACGGGTGCGTCCTGTCAAAACGCGCAGAATGAGCGCCGCCAGGCCTGTCAATTCGCAGGTCAGGACCACAAAAAGAATTTTCGCGGCGATCGTCCGGTGGCGCGCGGCAATGAACAGAATGACCGCGCAAAGTCCGACGAGCGCAGGCACCCATCCTTCCCCCAGTTTCGAACACCACCAGGCAAACGCATGCAGGGATGGATCTCTGGTGACATCCCAGGACGCGTCCACCTGCCTGTCCAACGGCCAGGCCGCCATAATCGCCAGCGTCCCGCCAGCGATCCACAGGAAAATTATGGTGAGCGATCTCTTTGATAAGGCCACGTTTCAATTAAAAATAAAAAAGGAAGAAATAAAAGGAAAAAGAGCCAATTTCGATGACAAACACTTTTGGAGCGGCGAAGATGGAAGAAATGCAAACAATGGCAAACAATCCCGCGCCCACGCATGGGCCGGTGCCCTTATGGAAAATCATAATTCGCCGGAGCTGAAAACGGATGCGCCCGAAATCAGTCTGGTGATTCCCTGCTACAATGAGGAGGGCAATCTGCGCAAACTCGTCAAGTCCATCTTCGCGGCGCTTGAGCCCTTGCAAATTTCGCATGAAATTGTCATCACCGACGATTGCAGCCAGGACGGGTCGTGGGAGGCCCTCAAAGAGCTTGCGACCGGCGACCCGCGGGTTCGCGCGCAAAGGTTTGCCGTCAACCGCGGCAAGAGCGCGGCGGCATGGGCGGGCATGCAAGCGTCCCGCGGACGCCACATTGTCACACTGGACGCCGATCTGCAGAACGATCCGCAAGATGTCCCTGGATTGTTGGCGGCGCTCAGGGACTTTGACTGCGCAAACGGCACGCGCGTCGCATCCCGGAAACATGGCGACAATTTTATCCGCATTGCTTCTTCCAGAATCGCCAACTGGGTGCGCAATAAACTTTCCGGAGAGAACATATCCGACGCGGGGTGCGGTATCCGCGCTTTCAAGCGCGAATGCATCGCAAACCTGAAGGTTTTTGAAGGCATGCACCGGTTCATGCCCACTCTATTCAAGATGGAAGGTTATACCGTCACCGAGGTGCCTGTGAACAATCATCCGCGTTTCACCGGCCAAAGCAAGTACTGTGTGTGGAACCGGCTGTTTGTCTCGTTTTATGATTTGCTGGCCGTGCGATGGATGAAGCGGCGGATGCTCAAATATGATATTGTGGAGTCGTTCAATTAGTCCGGCTGCCGCATTCGGCCCTCAAACCAGCTTCCCGACTCCGCGCTTGTAAATCAATAGTCCGGCCGTTAGCTTTTCCAACAGTCTGTCCGATCGGCGAAATGGAATCCATTTTCAAGAAATTCACCTCCCGGCCGCAATGCTGGATTATTGGCCTCGGCCTGGTTTTATTGCTTGCCGGCAATTGGATTCTTCCGCTCACGGATCGTGACGAAGCGCGGTTCAGCGAGGCTTCGCGCGAAATGATCCAGCGTGGCGATTACGTCGTGCCCTGGTTTAACGGTCAAT
>JBOHXA010000059.1:0-3428 GCA_050737335.1 Limisphaerales bacterium
GCGTCAATCGGGTCGAGCTTGGACGCCTTCCAAGCGGGGTAAAACCCGGAAATGACCCCGACGATCGCGCTGGAGAGCGAGGCGATGACGATCCACATGACCGGCGTCAGCGTGGGCCAATGGGTGAAGGCAGCGACAAAGCGGGAAACGCCCATGCCGGACGCAATGCCAACGGCTCCACCAATAACACTCAGGGTGACAGCTTCGATGAGAAATTGCACCAGAATGTCCCCGCCGCGCGCGCCCACGGCCATGCGAATGCCGATTTCGCGCGTCCGTTCCGTCACGCTGACAAGCATGATGTTCATGATGCCAATGCCGCCGACGAGGAGGGAAACGGCTGCGATGCCGGCGAGCAATCCACCCATCACCGTGGCGGTGGCGCTGGCGGCTTGGGCGATGTCTTCCTGGCTGCGCACAAGGAAGTCCCTGGGACCGTCCGGCTTGATATGGTGGCGCTGCATGAGCAGGGACGTGATTTCCTGCTGCACGATGGGCATGGCGGCTTGGGAAACCGCTTGAACGAGAATCGTATCCACCCAGTCTTCCCGGTCAATGCGCTTTAATTCCGTCGTGTAGGGCACGATGACAATATCATCCTGATCACTGCCCATGGGGGACAATCCTTTGGCTTGCAAGACACCGATAATCTGACAGGGAACATTGCGGATGCGAATGGTTTTGCCGAGCGGATCGCCGTTTGGAAACAATTCCTTGACGATGGTCTGGCCGACGACACAGACCTTGGCGGCTTTGTGAACCTGCTGCTCATCAAACATGACACCCTCGGTCAGCGGCCATTGGCGAATCTGGAGATATTCGGGGGATTCGCCCTGAACGCTGGTGTTCCAGTTTTGATTGCCGGCAATAACTTGGGTGCGGGTGCGGTTTTCCGGGCTGACGGCGGTCACGCCTTGGAGTTGCGTTTGAATGGCCAAAGCATCGCCAAGTTCCAGGCTGTGCCAGTTGCCCCAACCCAGCCGCGCGCCGCTGGAACTGAACGAGCCGGGAAAAATGAGCAGCATATTTTCGCCCAAGCTGGCAATTTGCGCTTCCACCTGCTGCTTGGCGCCGCTGGTGATGCTGACCGAGGCGATGACGGCGCCGACGCCGATGATCATGCCCAGCATGGTCAGCAGGGTGCGCATTTTATTCCGGCGCAATGCGCGCAGGGCGATTCGAAACGTGGCAAAAATTCTCATGCGGTCAATTTAATCGCCCGCTGGGCCACCTGCAAATGCTGCAATTCCGTTTCGGCAATCAAACGATTTTGAACCGTCTCGTCGGTGACGATTTTTCCGTCGCGCAAAATGACCATGCGCTTTGTATAACGCGCAATGTCCAGTTCATGCGTGACCATGATGACGGTGATGCCTTGTTCGTTCAATTTTTGGAACACGCCCATGATTTCAATGCTCGTCTGGCTGTCCAGATTGCCGGTCGGTTCATCGGCGAGCAACAGGGCCGGCTGATTCACCAAGGCGCGCGCGATGGCCACCCGCTGCTGTTGGCCGCCGGAAAGCTGGTTCGGATGATGATCGGCGCGTTTCGCCAGACCGACGAGTTCGAGCGCCGCCAGGCTGCGCTGACGTTGCTCGTGCGCCGGGATGTGTTGATAGCTGTAAAGCATGGGCATCTCCACATTTTCCAGTGCGGTGGTGCGCGCGAGCAGGTTGAAACCTTGAAAAACAAAGCCGATTTTCCGGTTGCGAATGTCGGCCAGCGCGTTGCGGTCCAACGTCGAAATGTCCATGCCGTCCAGATCAAACCTCCCGCTGGTCGGGCGGTCCAGACAACCGATCAGATTCATCAAAGTTGATTTGCCGGAGCCGCTGGCACCCATGATTGCGACAAACTCGCCGGGCAGGATTTGCAACGAGATGCCCTGGACGGCATGCACGTCCACCTCGCCCGTATGATAGGTCTTGCGGATGTCGTCCAAATTGATGACGGGATTCATGGGCTGATTCGGCGGACGTTCAAAAATGCCGGTGCATGGAGAACGGATTTTTCGTCCCTTCGCCGGAGTTCAATCCGGGAATCACCAGACCGGTGATCACTTGGTCGCCTTCCTTCAATCCCGACAGCACTTCGGTGTTGATATTGTCCGTGATGCCGGTCTTGACTTCCACGGCTTTTAATTTGGCGTCTTTGCCCGTGGGATTGTCAATCAATACATAGACCGTATGAACGGTGGGATGTTCGCCCGATTCGTGGCCGCTCCGCCGCCACTGACGGTGGCCGGTCCGTTCGCCGTGGTTGCTATTGGTATTTGGGGCGCCAGTGATGGCAGGCGCGTTGGTCTCGACCGCAGCCATGTCAACCGGCTGGAAACGCAGCGCCGCATTGGAAATTTCCAAGACATTGTTGTGGTCGGCGACAATGATGGAAACGCTCGCCGTCATGCCGGGTTTCAGGCTGTAATCGGAATTGGTAACGCCGATGACCACGTCGTAGGTCACGACGTTGTTGACCGTGGTGGGCGCATTGCGCACTTGGGTGACAATTCCGGCGAACGTGCGATTCGGGTAGGCATCCACAGTGAAATTCACACTTTGACCATCCTTCACCCCGCCGATGTCCGCCTCGTCCACGGCGGTGTCAATCTGCATTTTGGTCAAGTCGTTCGCGATTTGAAACAGTGTCGGCGTGTTGAAACTGGAAGCGACCGTCTGTCCCAAGTCCACCGAGCGCGAAATCACCACGCCGTCCACCGGTGAGCGGATTTTGCAATAACCCAGGTTCGCCTCGGCGTTGCTCAACGAAGCCTCCTGGATTTTCACCGTCGCCTCGGCTTCGTGCAACGTGGCAATGGCGGTGTCGTAATCGGAACTGGAAATCAACTTGTTCGTGAACAAATTGGCGCTGCGTTGCGCCTCGACCTGCTGTAATTCCAGATTCGCCTTCGCGTTGGCCAGATTCGCCTTGGCCTGCTCGACCGACGCCTCATAAGTTGAAGGGTCAATTTCCGCGATGACTTCATTCGACTTCACAATCGAATTAAAATCCACATACAATTTGCTGATGAGGCCGGAAACCTGGCTGCCCACCGTCACGTTCACCACCGGATTCAGCGTGCCCGTTGCCGTGACAACCTGCGTCAAATCCCCGCGCTCGACCGCTTCCGTCTGGTATTGCGGCCCGTCGGCCTTGCCATGTTTGAAAAACCAAATGCCACCGCCAATCAACACAATGCCGGCCACAATGATGACCGGCCATTTCCACCCGCTGCCGCTTTGTTTCGTTGCCATAAAATTTTAATCCAGACGCGCTGTCACAATTTTGAGACGCGCTTGCAGCCCACAAGTTACGAAAATTCCCGCGACTGTCCACGCACTTTCAGTTTGAGCCGGACGCGCCGTGCTTTAGAATCGCCCCGTGATCGAGAAGTTCATTACCCAACTTGCCGCCGCGCAACCGCTCAACGA
>JBOHXA010000060.1:0-2600 GCA_050737335.1 Limisphaerales bacterium
CGTGCGCATAGATCGGAACGAGATCGAGGAAAATGGGGCGTATGACCTTGAAGGGCTTTTTGTCCGCCTGAACCACGCCATTCAAACGATTGGCGCCAAAAGTGTTGTGTTGGATACCATCGAAACATTGTTTGCCGGTTTCCAGAACCAGGCCATTTTGCGATCCGAGATCCGCCGTCTTTTTGGATGGCTGAAGGAAAAAGGCATGACTGCGGTGGTGACGGGCGAACGCGGAGAGGGGTCGCTGACTCGCCAGGGCCTTGAGGAATATGTGTCAGATTGTGTGGTGCTGCTCGATCATCGGGTGTTCGGGCAGATTTCCACGCGCCGGATGCGCATTGTCAAATACCGCGGCTCCACTCACGGCACCAACGAATATCCATTCCTGATCGGCGAGGAGGGGATTTCTGTCCTTCCGATCACCGCCGCGGATCTGAATTATCAAGTCTCGAACGAACGGATCCCAACCGGCATCACCGAACTGGACGATATGTTGGGCGGGAAAGGTTATTTTCGAGGCAGCGCGGTCCTCTTGAGCGGTACCGCCGGAACCGGCAAATCCAGCCTGGCCGCCCACCTCGCGGACGCCACGTGCCGGCGGGGCGAACGCTGCCTGTATTTTACATTCGAAGAATCAGAAGCCCAAATCATTCGCAATATGAAATCCATTGGCATCCATCTGGATGGCCACGTCCGGAAAGGCCGCTTGAAATTTCACGCGACCCGTCCGACAATGTTTGGGTTGGAGATGCACCTGGTGCTGCTGCACAAGATGATTGATGAATTTAAGCCGGCGGCTGTCATCATTGATCCGGTGACCAATCTGGAAGGGGCCGGGACCATGGATGATTCGGCTAATATGATCGTCCGGCTCGTTGACTTTTTAAGAGGGAAGAAAATTACGGGTTTTATGATCAGCCTGACCTCCGGGGCAAGCAAATCCCAGGAAATAACCGATGTCGGCATGAGTTCGGTCGTGGATACATGGCTTCTGTTGCGGGATGTCGAAACCGGCGGCGAGCGCAACCGTTTGATATACGTCCTCAAATCACGCGGCATGGCGCATTCCAACCAGGTGCGCGAGTTTTTGATCACTTCCAATGGCGTAAAATTGGCGCGCGCCTATCTGGGCGGCGAGGGCGTCTTGACCGGGTCGGCCAGGTTAAGCCAACAAAATCGCGAACGGGCGCAGGAGCGACTGGCTAGAGACGAAATTGCTTGTAAAAGACTGGCCCTGGAACACCGGCGCAAGGCCGCTGAAGCGCAAATCGAAGCCTTGCGCGCCGGGCTGCTTGCCGAAAAAGAGGAATTCTCCCGGGTCGTCTCCTCCAACCGACTGCGGGAGGAGCAAACCGAATCCAACCGGCGGGTCATGGCCGCCAGCCGACGCATTGCCAAACCAAAAGCGACTATATGAAAATGAAGCCGAAGGCCCGCGCGCCGGCCGCGAAAAAACGCCGCGGAGAAAAGTCCAAACCTGGACAACGCGGGCGGGAGCACGAATGGAAATTGCGCCTGTACGTCGCCGGCGAAACCGAACGGTCGTTGGCCGCTCTTGCGAACCTGAAAAAAATTTGCGACGAACATTTGGCAAATCGTTATTCCATCGAAGTCGTTGATTTGTCGAAACAACCTCAATTGGCGCAGGCCGATCAAATTGTGGCCCTGCCCACTTTGGTTCGCAAATTGCCGCCCCCGGCCCGGCGAATCATCGGCGACCTTTCGAACCGGGATCGCGTGGTGATCGGAATGGACCTTTTACAATCAAAAATCTAAACGGTGTGCGAAAGAAAACGAAAATCACGAGGAAAGAAAGACGGCGCAAAGCGGCCCTGGACAGTTCATCGAGATTCACGCGCTTGTTGGACCGCGCTTCGGCCATCAAACGTTATTCGCTGCGGCTTTACATTACGGGCACGACAGCGCGGTCGAACCAGGCCGTGGCCTCGATTCGGGCGCTCTGTGAGGACCTTCTTCCGGGAAATTACGATCTCGAGGTCGTGGACATCTATCAGCAGCCCGTCAAGGCCATGGGCGCGCAAATCGTCGCCGCGCCGACTCTGGTCAAAATGCGGCCCAAACCATTGAAACGACTGATCGGAGGTTTGTCGAACCGCGAAAAACTCGCCTCCGATTTGGAATTGAGGGATGGAAGAGCCGCGAAGGTCGCGAAGTCAAAAACATGAAGATCAAACGAACCTCCAAGGGCGAAAAAGGGAATCTTGCCTCAGGACGCGGGCATTGGCTCAGTGAGGACGAGCTTTCGCAGCTTAAGAGGAATTTAATCGAGGCCCAGGAAACACTGGAAGCCATCCAGTCCGGCGCCGTGGACGCGGTTGTGGTCAATGGGCCTCATGGAAGTCAAATCTACAGCCTCACGGGCGCCGAGCAACCGTATCGCGTCTATGTCGAGCGGATGCAGGAAGGAGCGGTGACGATTTCAAGCGAGGGGTTTATCCTTTACGCAAACCGCCGTTTTGCGGAGATGGTCAATAAACCGTTGGAGCAGGTCATCGGGACTGACGTCAAAACCTATCTCGATGCCGCCCCTTGCAAAAGAATTCTAGGTGTCATTGCCGGTCAAAACGATGCGGTAAAAT
>JBOHXA010000061.1:0-2970 GCA_050737335.1 Limisphaerales bacterium
ACTCATCCTGGTGGATCCGTCAGGCCATCACGCGCGCGATAGCCGACCAGGGCCGCACCATCCGCATTCCCGTCCATATGATTGATATCATCAACAAGCTGATGCGGTCGCAAAAGCGGTTGCTTCAGGACTTCGGACGCGAGCCGACGGCGGACGAAATTGCCGAGGACATGCAAATGCCCGTGGAACGCATCCGGGCGATTTTAAAAATGGCGCAGCAACCCATTTCGCTCAGTTCCCCGGTGGGCGAGGGTGAAGAGGCCAATGTGGGCGATTTCATTGAGGACAAAGGCGCCGGTGACCCGCTGGACCTCACAAGTTTCAGTCTGCTAAAGGACAAACTGGGTGACGTGCTTTGCAGTTTAAGCGAGCGCGAACAAAAGGTGCTCGAGTTGCGCTTCGGCCTGGGCGACGGTGACGCCCGCACACTGGACGAAATCGGACGACAATTTCAGGTCACCCGCGAGCGCATCCGCCAGATTGAGGCCAAGGCGCTTCGCAAAATGCGCCATCCCACGCGCATCCGCCAACTGCACGGTTTTCTGGAAATCAAGAAGATGGCCCTGGAATAGCGCGCCGGCGAACCATCAATCCAGTTATCTCCCCCGATGCCCCCGGGGCAGCGAAAAATAGAAGAGCGACCCATCCGGCAATGGTTCATAGCCGCACTTTCCTCCTTGAAGCTCGATCAATCTTTGGACTATGGATAATCCAAACCCGCGTGGCCCATCCGGTTTGTGCAACAAATGGAATGGATAAAAAAGCGTCGCGCGAAGCTCCTCGCGCACACCGCCGCCGTTATCTGCAACTCCGAAGCGACACACGCCGTTTTCCTCGCGCCAGCTTATTTCGATCCGGACGTTCTCAGCGGTATGCTGAAGGACATTTGTCAGCAAACTGGCCCAGGCATATTCCAGCCAATCGGCTACCCCCGTTGCTTCCGGCCAGGAAGGCGGCTGGATGACCACGGCATTGCGCTTCCTGGCCAAACGCTCCGTGCGCTGCAGGGCCATCGCCACGATGTGGCTCATGTTGACCGGCTTGAGCGGCTGCCTTTGAGCCGTGGCCCGTGTCACAAAACTGATTTGCCGAATGACACGCGTCATGTCGTCCGCCGAATTCAATATCGCTGGCGTCAGCGTCTCGGGCCGGTTGACTTCGGCGAACATTTCCCCGAGGACCTCAGCGGCCGTTACAATGCCGCCCAATGGCGCGCGCAAATCGTGACTGACGCGGCTGGCCACCGTGAGCAAATCGCCCCGCAGCCGCGCATTTTCCTCTTCCATGTGAGACGCCTCGTTTGTTGGCTCCAGGTTCATTCCAGAAATCTTACCAGGAACGTAAAGCCGCAACTTGTGTTTGGCAAGAAATTGTTTAATGTCAAGCCAATGACGACTGCGAACAAAATCACCATTTTGCGGATATTGCTGATTCCTTTTTTTGTGATTGAAATCATTTATTACGTTCGCACCGGCAATGAAATTCACCGCCTCGCCGGCATTCTATTGTTTGGCGTCACTGCGGCTTCTGACGGCGTGGACGGCTACATTGCGCGCCGGTATAAACAAATCAGCGAATTGGGAAAAATCCTGGACCCGGTTGCGGATAAGTTGCTGCTGGTATCGGGGATCGTGCTGCTAAGCATGAACAATGCGCCGTATTTTCGCCAAATCCCTCTATGGCTGACGGGCACGATCATCGGACGGGACCTGTTGCTGGCCATGGGCGCCGTGCTCATTCGCTCGGTCGTAGGCCGCATCACCGTGCGTCCCAGAATCACCGGCAAAGTCGCCACGGTCTTTCAAATGCTCGTGATTATCTGGATTTTGTTGCGCTGGGACGTGAGTAGTCACGGTTATCTGTTGCAGGCGTGGATCATTGGGGCGGGTATTTGCACCGGCGTATCAGGCCTTTTTTATGTTTTCGATGGCATGAAACAACTCAGCGCCCATCCCTCCAGTTCGCCCACGCGCAAAACTTGAGCCTTCAGCATTCGACATTGACGCCTCCCCGCGTGCTGCTATATTTTTGTGCTCGTTTCGAAACAATTCGTTCAAAGTGAAAAAATATGCCTGTTAAAATCGCTATTAATGGATTTGGCCGCATCGGCCGTCTGGTTTTCCGCGCCATCGCCGAACAGGGCATGATTGGCAAAGACGTCGAAGTCGTCGCCGTGGGCGATATCGTGCCGGCGGACAATCTTGCCTACTTGCTTAAATACGATTCCACCCAGGGTCGTTTTCGGGGTGAGGTTGATTCGAAAAAGTCCGCTGGCGACAAGCTCGACGACGATATTCTCATCGTCAACGGCAGTGAAATGAAAGTCGTCAGCGCCAAAACGCCCGCTGAATTACCGTGGAAAGCCCTTGGTGTCCAAGTCGTCATCGAGTCCACGGGCCTGTTCACTGACGCCGCAAAAGACAATCCCAAATCCGCCTACGGCCACGTCACGGCAGGCGCGAAAAAAGTCATCATTTCCGCTCCCGCCAAAAACGAAGACATCACCGTGGTGTTGGGGGTCAATCATGAAAAGTATGACCCGTCCAAACACACGGTTATCTCTAACGCAAGCTGCACAACCAACTGTCTGGCGCCGCTGGTCCATGTCCTCCTCAAAGACGGCTTTGGCATCGAGGAAGGCCTCATGACGACAGTCCACAGCTATACCGCGACCCAAAAAACGGTGGATGGTCCCAGCAAAAAAGACTGGAAAGGCGGACGTAGCGCCGCGATCAATTTGATTCCGTCAACGACTGGCGCGGCCAAAGCCGTGGGGCTGGTTTGCCCGGAAGTCAAAGGCAAACTCACCGGCATGTCCTTCCGCGTCCCGACGCCGACGGTCAGCGTCGTCGACCTCACGGTCAAGACGGTGAAGCCCACGTCCTACGCGGAGATCTGCGCGGCGATGAAACGCGCCAGCGAAACTTATCTCAAGGGCATCCTCGAATACACCGGCGACGAGGTCGTTTC
>JBOHXA010000062.1:0-4962 GCA_050737335.1 Limisphaerales bacterium
GAAATGCGCAGGCATGGCATCCGCCCCACGCAGGGTTCGATTCTGGCGGCATTGATGGCCAAAGACAGTTGGAACATGGCGGAATTGAGTGACCGCCTTGGAATGGAGCGCACGACACTCGTGCGGAATCTCCGGCCATTGCAGCGGGATGGTTTGGTGCAGGCGGTCGGCGGCGGGCGTGGCAGGCGGGTGGAACTGGCCATCACAGCCAAAGGCCGCAAGCAGATCGAGAAGCTCACGCCGGCTTGGAAGTCCGCCCAGAGCGCCGCGGTCAAAACTCTTGGTGAAAAGCGTTGGTCCGCCATCCTCTCCGATCTCGAACGTGCCGCGCTGGCCTTGAGCAAGTAACCCAGAATATCTCTGAAACAACAAATTGAAGAATCAATGTGTGCAATTACACACTTAATCATGAAACAATCCATGCAAACCACCTTGTCAAATAAAACCGCATTGGTCACCGGGGTTTCCTCCGGCATCGGCCGGGAAATCGCGCAACGGTTGGCCGGGCGCGGCGCGCGGGTGTTCGGCGCGGTGCGCGATCCAATGTCCACGAAGCCCATTCACGGCGTCGAGATTGTTCGCATGGATGTCACGGACGACGCCAGTGTGAGCGAAGCGATTCAAAGCATTTTGCAGAAAGCCGGTTCTGTTCACATCCTGGTCAACAATGCCGGTTACAGCCTCATGGGCGCGCTGGAGGAAACGAGTCTCGCCGAAGCACGGCAGCAGTTTGAAACCAATTTTTTCGGCGTGCTGCGCGTGACGAACGCCGTTCTGCCAGAGATGCGGCAGGCGGCACAGGGTCGCATCGTCAACATCAGTTCGGTGGTCGGGTTCATTCCCGCGCCGTATATGGGCATCTACGCTGCGAGCAAACACGCCGTGGAAGGATATACCTGGACGCTGGATCACGAAGTGAGGCGATTTGGTGTGCGTGCGGTGCTGGTCGAACCAGCTTTCACCAAAAGCAAAATCAGCCATAGCGGGAAAGAAGCCCGGATTAAGCTAAAAGAATATGCCGTTCACCGACAACGGATGAAAGAGGCGGTTCAGAAAGGCATCGAAAACGGGGACGATCCTCGCAACGTGGCGGAAGTGGTCTGCCGCGCCGTGAGCGTGAAATTGTCCCGGCTGCGTTATCCAGTCGGCAAGGCGGTCTCCTTCAGCCGACTGCGCCGTTTTGTTCCCGACGGCCTTTTCGACCGGAGCATTCGCAAAAGATACCACTTGGACTAATTTCATGAACACACCGGTCAAGGTGCATCCCACGGTAAAAGCGGAACAACAATAAACCGAAAAACCAGGACACTGAAACATGAAAGCGCTTGTCTTCAAACGTTATGGCGCACCGAATCAGGTTGCGTTTGCTGACATTCCCCGGCCAGTGCCCAAGCCGGACGAAATTCTCGTTCAAGTTTCCGCCGCTGGTTTGAATCCAATTGATAACATCATTCCCAAAGGAACGTTTAAGCCTATGCTCCGGTTTCAGTTGCCGGCCACGCTGGGCAGCGATTTGGCGGGGGTCGTGGTGGAGGTGGGAAGTCGTGTGACACGCTTCAAGCCGGGCGATGCCGTCTTTGCCAGCGTCTTTGGTCTCGGCACGGGCGCGCTCGCTGAGTTTGCGGTCGCGCCCGATCACGCTGCCGCGCACAAGCCGGCCAATCTGGACTTCGCGCAAGCGGCCTCCATTCCGATGGTCGGTCTCACATCGTGGCAGGCGCTCAAGGAGCGCGTAAACCTCAAGCCCGGCCAAAAAGTGTTCATTCCCGCAGGCTCCGGCGGCATTGGCACGTTTGCGATCCAGCTCGCAAAACATCTGGGCGCAAAGGTGGGGACGACCACGAGCACGGGAAACATGGCTCTGGTTCAGAGCCTCGGCGCGGATGAGGTGATTGATTACAAGAAGCAGGAATTTGAAAAGGTGTTGCGGGATTACGATGCCGTCCTGGGCACCGTCCGGGGCGATATGATGGAAAAATCACTTCGAATCCTAAAGCCCGGGAGCGCCGTCGTCTCGCTCATCGGGCCGCCGGACCCCGCGTTCGCTCGCGCCCGAAGCATGAACTTTGTCATGGTGTTCGTGTTCGGGTTGTTGAGCCGTAAGATCATTCGCCACGCCAAAAAACGTGGCATCGGGTATTCTTTCCTGTTCGTGCATCCAGATGGCAGCCAACTTGTGGAGATCGGCGAACTCCTCAAGGCGGGGCGCATCCGGCCGGTGATTGACAAGATGTTTCCGTTCGAACAGGCGAAGGAAGCGCTTGCGTATCTCGAAAAAGGCAGGGCCAGGGGGAAAGTCGTTGTGCGGATCAAGTCGATCCAGGCGGATAAATTTGGATGTTTATGAACTATATCGCATGGGCATTGATTGGCATGGCCGCTTACTCGCTCACCACGCTGTTGGTAAAGCTTGCGACGCGCAGCGGACAATTTTCCAGTTTTCTCGTTCTAGGCATCGCGTGCGTCGTCACCTTGATCACTGTCTGGTGCATTACGATTGCGCGCGGTGATCTCCAACGCGTGAGCGCGAAGGATTTAACGAGTTCAAGCGCCGTGTTTGCTTATGCCACCGGCATTGCGCTTACGGTGGCGGTGATGTCCCTGTTCCGCGCGCTCTCACTGGGGCCGGCCAGCATTGTGGTCCCGATTTACGGAATGTTCATCGTGGGCGGCGCGATTCTGGGGATTCTCGTTTTGCATGAACCATTCACACTGCGCAAAGCCGTCGGCATCGGCCTGGCCGTCATCAGCATTTTCCTGCTGGCAAAGAAATCATGAACGCGCGCTCGTCGCGGATGACAACGGGGCAGGCGCAGCCGCGCCCGCCTCCGTCCGTCATTGGCAGCGTCGCTCCGGCGCGCGGCTTCACTCACGCCGTTCCGCCGACCTCCTGACGCTTTCCGCCGCCAACGCCAGGCCAAAGCGGATGCAAATATAATAAATCAATCGTCAGATAATCATCAGACCAAACCAGTAATCGTCAGATTCGCCATCAGAGAGGTCTTGCATGAATCGTCCGATAATCGCCCGACAAATTCAAAATATTGTCCGATTATCTTCTGCGGTGGATTGGTTGGCGCTTATTTCTATGTGCGCGGCAAATTCAATCGAAGATTTTGTTGAATCTGTTTTCGCCACTGGTTCATCACTTGCGCCTGCTCCGCGTAGTCCGGCCATTTCGACACGGCGGCGCGCACTTCCTCCACGATGGCTTCGGCGCGACCGCGTTTCATCAGCGCACTCCTGGCGCAGGCGCGAAAATCGGCCAGCGTGAATCCGTCCCGCTTGCCGTTCATCGTCATCTGATGGCGGGCTGTCCAGTCGCCGGTCGGATTGTAACTGTAGGTCACGTCGAAGGCGGGCGCGAGCGACCAGCGTCCGGCCTTGTCCATCAAGAAGGCGATGTTTTTCACGTGGTCGTCCTGATTGCGGGCGATGACGTAAAATACCATCCGCCGGAACTGTTCCTCCACCGCTTCCATTGGCAAGTTCAACTGGCGGATGACCAGCAACGCCTGTTCATAGGCGTAAGCGCCCGCGTTGTTGAAATCAAAATGCGCCAACGCGCACAGCGATTGCATATGTAATTTCTCCCCGCCGGCAAGCCGGTCAAAACGCCGCGTCATGAAATGCCGCCGTCCGTTTTCTTCCAACAAACGGCATTCGCTCATGGTGATGCCCGCCGCCTTCGCCATCAGGTAATATGCGTATTCAATCGCGCCATAACCTTTTGGGTCTTCGAGTTCCTTGTCTTTGTTACCGCTGACGCCATCGAATTTCAACAGCCAGTAGTCGAATCCTTTTCCCGCCGTAATCTGCCCGGAACGGACCTCGTTGGTCTCGCGATTCCAGGCGATGACCGCCTTTGCCCGCGCGCCGCCGGCGGAAGTGCCGACTCGCAGAATGTCATTCAAGGCGCTTTTCCTGCTCGCGCTGGCAAAAGTGGCTTTCAGATTCGTGCGGTGGGTCAAAACTTCAGAGGCCAATTTGACCAGGGCATCAATCTCAATCTTCTTCGCCTGCTGCGGTTTTGGTCCGATGGACGGCGCGAACTCCAGCGCGCCCATGCCACGCGCGCCGATGTAACAAAGCCGCTCGACCGCATTGAAACTGTCGGGCGTCCGGCCTTGTGTCGCCAGCCACGCATCAATCAAGGCATTGCCGAACCGGTCGGGCAATGAATCGGCCAGAAGACCGGGCAGGCCATGAAAAGTTCTTTGCGGCAAATCCGTGAAAACATGCACGCGATCATTGAGTGGCATCGTCATGGGCGAAACTTCAATCCCGCTCCCCACAAATACCGGCTCATACTGGAACGCCGCAAACCGGCCTCCGTCTTCCAACGAGACCGCGCCGATCCGTCGGCCCCAAAGTCGAACTTCGGCGATCATGGTTTATCTCCCCATTGCCACTTTTCAACTGAAGGTTTGACCGGCTTGACGGTGGAAGCGCGCTGCCGTTTTTTCCCGGCCATTTTTAATTGCGCGACCGGGCTGGGCACTGGTTCCGGAACGAGCAGATCGAAGCGCTCAATCACATCGAGCACCCGGCACACGCGGATGAACCCGGATAATTGCGTTGCCACCGCGCCCGCTTCCAACCGCTCCACCGTGCGTTTCGAGACGCCGGCCTGCGTCGCCAGTTGTGCTTGCGTGAGATTGCGATCCAGCCGGATTTTGGCCAGCCGCCCGCCGAGTTCGCCGAGAATCACTTCGTCTGTGGCTTGTTTGGTTATTTTCATAACACGCCATTTATGGCGAATTAAAGCTTAAATGTCAACTAAATCGTCACAAAAGACGAATTTAATAATAAGCTCAAATCGTCATTTGAGGCGAATATCATTCCTCAAGGCGTTTATTTCGCCTTGTTTGGCGACTCGCCAATCGCCGTGACCAACGCGCAGTTTGCTGCGCTCCACGGGGCCCGTCGTTCCGTATGCCTTCTCGACGACGCCCGTTCCTC
>JBOHXA010000063.1:0-16187 GCA_050737335.1 Limisphaerales bacterium
CCTGAGTTTTGCCGCTTCGAAGCACTACGGCCAGTTTAACCAGCCGGCCTTGTTGAAGATGGAGCGCCTTTCGGGAGTTTGCCTGCTGGCGTTGGGTTTCGGAGAGGGAATCCGCATCGCCTGGGAACTGGCCAGGCACAAAATTTAAACCCGGCGTGATTGCGATCTGGCGTTGGCTTGCCTTTGGGATCGAATGACGACATACTCTTAAGGCGCGTCACGGCCGAAATGAAAGGATTTCTATCATCCAGCGCTGAATCCATGGAAGTAACAATATGCTAAAAGCCGGAATTGTCGGATTGCCCAACGTCGGTAAATCCACGCTGTTCAACGCGCTCACCCGCACGCGCAAGGCCGAGGCGGCAAATTACCCGTTTTGTACCATTGACCCAAACGTCGGCGTTGTCACAGTGCCTGATTCGAGACTCGAGCCGCTCGCCAAGATTGCCAAAACTCAAACCATTATTCCCGCGGCCATTGAGTTCGTGGACATCGCCGGCCTTGTCAAAGGCGCCTCCCAGGGGGAAGGGCTGGGAAACAAATTCCTTTCGCATATTCGCGAGGTGGACGCCGTTGTTCAGGTCGTCCGCTGCTTTGAAGACCCCGATATTCACCACGTTACCGGCAGCGTGGCCCCGGTTCGTGACATCGAGATCATCAATACCGAATTGGCCGTCGCCGACCTCGATAACATAAAGAAACGCCGTGAAAAACTCTCAAAAGACGTCAAACGCGGCGACAAGGCGGCTGTGGCTGAAAATGCCGTGCTCACAAAGCTCGAATCCGCGCTTGACGCCGGTAAATTAGCGCTGACCGTCGAATTGACCCCGGAGGACAAGCACATTGCCAAAAACTTTTTCCTTCTGACCGATAAACCAACCATTTTCGCCTGCAATGTAAAGGAAAAGGAACTGGCTGGCGCGGACAACAACCCATTCGTCCAAAAAGTCACCGAGTACGTTAAAATGCATCTTGCCTGCGAAGCCGTTGTCATTAGCGCGCAAATTGAGAGCGATTTGGGCGAGCTTTCCGCCGACGAGGCCTCCCAATTTTTAAAGGAACTGGGCGTGGATGAATCCGGCGCAGGCGCCCTCATTCGCGCCACTTATCATCTACTCGGGCTGCGGACATATTTTACCGCAGGCGAAAAGGAGGTCCGCGCCTGGACCATTCACGCGGGCGATACCGCGCCAAAAGCGGCGGGCGTGATCCATTCCGATTTTGAACGGGGATTCATCAAGGCTGAAACCGTTGCTTATGATGATTTAATCCGTTGCGGCTCCATCTCCGCCGCTCGCGAAAAGGGGCTTTACCGAATGGAAGGCAAAGAATACGTGGTCAAGGACGGGGACGTGATGTTGTTTAAATTTAACGTTTAAACCTCAATGCAGGAGACGGCGACGAGCCTCGCATTTGACGAGACGGAATTAAATTTCATCCTGTCGCTGGCGCCAACGGACATGAGGCCATCTTCCGCGGTGGAAGATTGGTTAAGCCTTTCTCTTTGCCTTTAACGCTTTGAGCAATGATTTCAAATTGAGCGTATTGATGACGTCATCCCGCTCGAGCCATCCTTTGCGCGCAATCCCCGCACCCAGGCGCAGAAATCCGGCGTGCTCATTGCGGTGCGCATCCGGATTGATCACGCATTTGACGCCTTTGCGTCGAGCCGCCGGCCAAAGCCGCCAGTCCATGTCGAATCGGCGAGGGTTGGAGTTCAATTCGATCCATGTGCCCGTGGCGGCGCAGGCGTCAATGACGGCGGCCATGTTCACCGGATACGGCTCACGATCCAGGAGCAATCGGCCAGTGGGATGCGCGATAAAATTGACGAATGGATTCCGGGCGGCCCGGATCAGACGTTTTGTATTGTCAGCCTCATTGTTCGCGGGTTGGTGGAGGCTCGCCACCACGACTTCCAATTCCGATAAGATATCATCGTTCAAATCCAGGCCATTTTTCACAATGTCCACTTCCACCCCGGTCAGCAATCGGAATTCTTTTCCTTCCTGGGCAAATTGCGCGTTGATTTTTTTAATCTCCACCAGTTGCTCGCGCAAACGCGCCGCGTCCAGGCCGTTTGCCTGAAAGGAGGCTTTAGAATGGTCGGTGATGGCCCAGTACTGCAGGCCCAGCTCATCCATAAATCGGGCAATGTCTTCAAGCCGATTATGGCCGTCGCTCCACGTTGAATGATTGTGCAGGGAGCCTTTGATGTCCATCCATTGGATCAGGCGTGGCAGTTGATTTTTTTCCGCCGCCGCGATCTCGCCCATGTCTTCGCGCAGCTCGGGTTCGATATGGGGCAAATCCAACCTGGCAAAAATTTCTTCTTCGCTTTGGCAGGGCAGCAGCAGCGCCGGATCACGGGTCTCTTCTTTTGACTTGAACAGGCCGTATTCATTCAGACGCAATCCCCGGGCGATTGCCCTTTGGCGCATGACGATATTGTGCTCCTTGTTTCCGGTGAAATACATGAGCGCAAACGGAAATTCCTTGTCGCTGACGACGCGCAAATCCGATTGCAGGCCGCCTTCCAGGATGACGCTGGCTTTGGTGTCCCCTTTGGCTGTCACTTTGATTACGGCGGGTTGCGAACAAAAAAAGGCAATAACTTGTGACGGCTTTTTGGAGGAGGCCAGCAAATCCACGTCCCCGATGATTTCCTTATTGCGCCGCAAACTGCCCGCGGCGCCGCAACGGACAACGTCCGGGTGTTGCCGCAGCGATTCCAGCAGCGGTTCGGCCGCATTCAAGGCCTCGCTCAACAAATGTTTACTGGAATACATCCGCCGCCGCTCGATACCTTCGCAGATGTTCGCCGCGGTTTTTTCTCCAAAACCCGCCAACTCCGCCACTTTGCCCGCCCTGCACATTGCTTCCAAACCTTCAACGTTCTCAATCCCAAGCTTCTCGTGCAATGTCTTGACCTTGCGCGGTCCCATGCCCGGAATTTCCAGCATCTCCGCCAGGCCGGGCGGGATCGAGGCTTTCAGGTCCACGTAATAGTCCAATTTCCCTGTCTGGACCAATTCCTTTATCTTTTTGCCGATTCCTTCGCCAATGCCTTTGACTTCCGCAAGTCGGTCTTCGGCGACGACTTTGTCGAGCGGTTCAGCGAGGTTTTCAATGGCCCGCGCCGCGTTTCCATAAGCGCGGGTTTTGAAAGGATTTTCCCCTTTCAATTCAAGGAACAATCCAATTTCGACGAGAATTTCGGCAACTTTGCTTTTTTCCATACCTCAGTGATAAGGCAAAAAGAAAAAGGAAAAAGCGAAAAATGAAATCGTACAAGCCGCCGGATTTCGCCTGTTCCCTTCAGTTCATGCCGGAAGATTCGGTTTCCTCACTGGTCGGCACTGTTTGTATTATACATTCCATCCATGTCTCTGGTCGGCTCAATGATCGGGCCGCTTTTCTTGTCTTGAGCCGCGTCAACCTTGCGTTCCTGATTGACCACCTTTCGTTCCTCGCGCTCGGCGCCGGCAATGCCCGGCGAGCGCATTTCTTCCTTCACAGCCTGGATCGAGGCATCCTCAGGCGTCTTGAGGACCGTCGGACGCATCAAGACCAGCAATTCATCCCGCGTCTTGTTGCTATTTGGCGACTTGAACAGGCGTCCGATGATTGGAATGTCCTCCAAAAGCGGAATTCCGCTGCTCGATTTGTCCGTTTCGGTGTCGGTAAAACCACCCAGAACGATCGTGTCGCGATCTTTGACAGCCACTTCCGAAGTGAACGTGCGGTTGTCGGTCGTGGGCACGGCGCCCACGCCCTCGATTTGCACGTTGCCGCTAATGTCATTGATCTGCTGGTTGATATCCAATACGACCAGGCCGTCCGGATTGATAAAGGGCGTCACATCCAGCGAAATACCAACTTGTAATTGTGAATAAGACGACCCGCCATTGTAGCCGTAACCCCCGGCATAGGTGCTCGTGACGTACGGGACGGATTCGCCGACGAAGAACTGGGCTTCCTTGGCTTGCGAGGTCTGAATGCGCGGGCGTTGAATGATATGGGTGCTGCTGTCATTGGCCGCGGCCTCCAGGGCCAGTTCCCAATTCTGGCCAATGTCGCCAAAATAACTCAGGCCAAGTGGGGCGCTGCTGGTAAAATTTCCGGGCCAGCTGTTTGTTGCGCCCAGGAAGGAATAAAACGGATTGCCGTTATTCATGGCCCCTGTCGTTTGCACGGGCGTGCCGTTGACCTTGGGGCCATTGATCGTATTTTGAGCGGCCGAGATGCCGTAGCTCCAGGATTTATTCAAATCCACTTCCATGATGACCGATTCGATCAACACCTGCGCCAGCAGCACGTCCAGCTTGCTAATGACCTCCTTGATGGTTTTCATGTCGTCTGGCGTGGCATAAATCAAAAGAGAGTTGCTCCGCTCATCGGCGATAATTTTGGTTTGGCCCAGAATTTGAATCGGCTGCTGCATGCCAATGCCGCCGCGCTCGCCGTGCCCGCTGCTGCCGCTGTTCTGGACACGCTGAAGAATATTTTGCAATCGGTTTTGGAAAGGACTTTGGGATTGAGTTTGGCTTTGAGGCTGTGACGATTGAAGATTGTTCTGCCCGGAATAAGGCGAGGAACCGTTGTTGAATCCGCCCATGGTCGTTCCCGGGCTGACTTCGCCGTTATGCAGGCCGCTGGTGCCGGGCGTCGTCGCTTGTCCAAACGAAGTTGTTCCGCCCCCCGGATTTTCCAGGCTGCTCAAAACGCTGGCGATGTCATCCGCCATTGCGTACTTGATGGGGATGACCTCGGAAATATATTTGGCCGGAACGATCACATCTATTTTGGCAATCATTTCCATCATGCGCTTGATGTTTTCCGGGTTGTCACGGAGGACCAGTATCCCATTGTCCTCGATCGGGATGACCGAATCAGGCGATGACGAAAACTGCTGCAGAATAGGCACCACGTCGCTGGGCGTGAGATATTTTAACTGCACGATGCGGGTCATATACGAACCCAGTTCGGGCAGTTGCGCCGGGTTCTGATCGCTGAAGGTTTCACCCACCCTGCCCGCCTGGTCCGTGCTCACGACCTTGACGAATTTGCCCCCCGGCACGTCAATAAGGGCGATATGATTGAGCGCCAGCACCGTCTGCAGAGCCTTAATGGCCTCGGCCTTGGTCAAATCCGTTTCGGTTTTTAAAATGATTGTCGCCTGCGGGACGTTGCCCATCAACAGCGTCTTATTCACCAAACCCGCATAAACGTCGAGCACCTGGCGCACGTCCACGCCCTCGAAATTAATCATGCCTTTGGGAATGATCTGATTGTCGGAATTTTTTTGCGCCCCTGGAAGGCCCGGGAGGGCGGGTTGGGCCTGCGCCCGTAACATTGGAACCGTTAATGCCAGGACCAAAAGGATGTGCGTAATTTGTTTCATTGAGCGGATGCGGTTGCGTTTTTCAAATTTTTCCCCGGAGTCTTTTGATAGCTCGCGACAAGGCCGATTCCGGCCTCGAGACGTTGCCGGACGTTGTCCGGATGCAATTCCAGGGTGAAGACACGAATCATCGCCGGGTCATTGCCAAGTTGATAAAGAAAATTGACCAATTGCTCATCGGTGGCCCTGGCGCTGATCGTTTCGACGCGTTCGACATAAAAGGCATCATTGGTGTGCATGGATGAAGGGGGGGCGCTGACAACGCTGACACCGGTGTCTTTGGCCCGGGCGTCAATGGTGCTGATAAATGTAATGGCCTGGTCTTCCGGCACCACAAATTCGCCCGCGTTTTCGAACTTCGTGAGCTTGGCCTGAACCATGGGCATTTGATTGATCGTATCTTTGTAGGTTTGCAACGTCTGGCGTTCGTGCAGGATTTGAGCGTCGGCGTTGCCCCAATCGCCAAAGTGCGGCCAGATCTCAACGTAATTGACCACCAGCAACACAACCACAATCACGCCGACGGCCAGCCGTCGTTCCATGGGGCGCAGTTGTTCAAAATATTTTTTCATTTCAACAGGTCCTTCTGCAGCAAGTTGAGGGTCAAATGCCAGGTGACCTGGTTGTTATAGATACTCACGCCGGGGGGTTCGCTGTTCTTGTTAAACATGGGGCTGCCGTCACTGCGCCTGGCCCTTTCGAGCGCGCTGCTAAAATTGTACAGCGCCTGCTCCTGGTCCAATGGAGCGGTCCCGGCAAGCGAGAGGGTGTCCCCACTGCCAAAACCGCCGCTGCCAAATCCAAATCGTTCCAGCGTAATTCCCTCCGGCAGATTGTCAGCAACCTCTTTCCAGCAATCCAGCGCGGCGAATTTAAGATTTTCGCGCTCCTGAAGCACGGAATAGCGGGCCTGGAGTTGCATGGCATTGGTGTAGCTGTCGGCCAAAACCGACACCTGCTGCTGCACCTTGGCGTATTGCATGCCGCGAATTTGCGTCATCGCGAAATAAAATGCCAGAAACACAAGGTAAGCCACGCCGGTCGCATACAGGCCGTGCAGCCAAAGCCGGTCGCGAAATTGCTCGCGATAACGGCTCGAAGCGTCCGAGGGCAGCAACGCCGCCGAGGGATGCTCCCGGGTGGATTGCGCGACGCGGCGCGCCGTGCGCGCGGCGAGGTCCGCATGCCCCATGGGCGGCACGACCTGCACAGGCGCGTCCAGAGCCTTGCGCAAGAGACCTTCCCATTCAGCCGCAGCCACGCCGTCAGCCAGCAGGCGCCATTCCGGTTTGCCGGTCAGCCAGCCTTCCAACTCTCCGTGCCACACCAATTGCGCCAGCTGGCTTTTCAAATTGGCCGCGCGATCGCCATTGGCCGGGAGCAGGATAAAATTCACGCCGCGCAATATGCCGCCCTGCCACCAGGCCACCAGGGCCGAACGAGGATCGCCGTTGGCCGCGGCCCAAATCCAGGCGCCGTCCCCAAGTCCGCTCATCGCCTCCAACTGGTCCAACATCGGCGTCTCGAGGCGGTCTGGCAGGAAATTTTTGCTTTCCAGGCGGCCGAGGAACTCTTCAACGGCGCTGCGCGCGGCCATCACCACAATCACCGTCTGCGCGTCTCCGGCTGGTTGGGGCAACACGTGGATCGTCCAAACGATTTGCGCCACCGGCAGCGGCGATAATTTTTCCAGTTGCAATTCGACCATTGAAACCGTTTCGTCAAAGGGACCTTTGGGCAATTCGACGACTCTCAGGAAGGCAGTGCCGGCCGGCAGCCAGGCCACGTTGAGTTTGGGCTGCCATAACGCGGTCCAAGACTTGGCCACGAGATTGGCGGGAATCGCCAATTCGGTCGCCAGGCGCGCTTCGCGGTGCAATTTGAAATTCCCCCTGGCCTCAAACTGCCATAACCGATGCGAGTCAAAGGCCGTGTGGAGAATGTTGCAAATGTTCCAGCGGGGCATAATTATATTTCCATAATCTTTTTTGTCAGAGGGGCGTGTGATGCAACGTACTATTCCGCTTTTGGCCTCGCCCCCATCGCGTCTATGTGCTCTTCGATTGAAGTAACGCGCAGGACCTCCTCAATCGTTGTCTCCGCGTTTTTGACTTTATTCCAGCCGTCGTTGCGCAAGGTGCGCATTCCGTTTTCGATCGCCCGGGCCGCAATCGTGGATGCGGCGGCGCGGCCCAAAATGAGGGGACGCAGGCTTTCATTGACGATGAGCAGTTCGTAGATGCCTTTTCGCCCCTGGTAACCGAATTGGCGGCACTCTTCGCAGCCGGCGCCGCGCCAGAATTTTGCCGTCTCGATTTCCTGTTCCGGGAAGCCAATGCGCTTCAAATAGTCCTTCTGGGCGTTCTGCTCCGTCTTGCAATGGGGACATATTGTCCGGACAAGCCGTTGCGCCATGACCGCTTCCACGGATGAGGCCACGAGGAATGGCTCGATGCCCATGTCAATGAGCCGGGTAAAGGCGCTGGGCGCGTCGTTGGTATGGAGGGTGGAAAACACGAGGTGGCCCGTCAGGGACGCGCGAATGGCGATTTCCGCCGTCTCCATGTCGCGGATTTCTCCCACCATCACCACGTTCGGGTCTTGGCGCAGGATGTGGCGCAGGCCCATGGCGAAGGTCAGGCCGATTTCCGGACGCACAGCAATTTGGTTGATGCCCTTCAATTCATATTCCACCGGCTCCTCGATAGTGATGATGCGCTTGTGGACCGAATTGATCGCGCTCAGAAAGGCGTACAGCGACGTGCTTTTGCCAGAGCCGGTCGGGCCGGTGACCAGGAATATGCCGTGCGGCTTGACAATAATCTCGCGGATGACCGCCTCGTCCTTGGGCGCGAAGCCTAGTTTATCCAGGCTCAGGAAAATCTTTCCGCGGGTCAGAAGGCGCAACGAGACGCTCTCGCCATAGACCGTTGGCACGGTTGAAACGCGAATGTCAATTTCCTCGCCCTTGATGCGAACGTTAATGCGTCCGTCCTGGGGCAGCCGCTTTTCGGCGATATTCATTCCGCTCATCACTTTGATGCGTGAAATCAGGGCGGCCTGAAATCGTTTCAACTGCGGCGGCATCGGGGTCTGATGCAGAATGCCGTCAATGCGGTAGCGGATGCGCAGTTCATCTTCAGCGGGCTCGAAATGAATGTCCGTGGAACGGTCTTTGTAGGCTTCCCAAATGATCTGGTTGACGAATTTGATGACACTGGCTTCCTGGTCATCTTCCGTAATTTCCTTGTTGCTGGCGATTTCCAGGTCCATCGGTTCGCCTTCGCCCATCTCATCGAGTGTTTCGGCGCCGACGCCGTAGTATTTTTTGAGCGCTTTTTCAATTTCCGTTTTTGGCGCCAGGGCAAATTGGACGGGCATCCGCGCATCGAAACGCACCGCGCTGGCCATGGCCGCGTCAAAAGGGTCGCTTGTGACGATTTGCAATTCACCGTCGTTCAAAGCCGAAGGGAGGACCGAATACTGAAAGGCGATTTTGGTGGAAATTTTATTGCGGGCCTCGGTGGGGACGCCCAGCTTGGCCAGTTCCAGGAAGGGCCAGCCCAGCGAAGTGGCGAGCTTTTGCATGAAGATGTCCTCGGTCAGGCCGCATTCGTGCGCGATAAACGTCAGCAGCGGGTCTGTGGAGCCGGCGGCTGTTGCGGCGCGCCACGACTTGCGCCAGTCATCGAATTGCGCCGGCGATGCCTGCGCCGCCGAAGCGATAACTTCTTTTATTGAACTGAATGCCATGTGCATCAATTAAACATCAAAAAATGAAAAAAGTTTCAGGAATTCAGAACATTTTGCGGCAAGAATAAGCCGAAAAATTGGATCTTTCCGGGACATAATCGTGCCCTAAAACCGGACATTTGCAAGGGTGGGCGCCGCGGAGAAAAATTTTGATGTTTTGGCCGGTCAGGAATTCGGGGCGCGAATGGTTTGCAGGGACGCGGGCTACTCAAAAAATTGTTTTGAGCCAAGATAGAACAACAGGCCGTTGGGCAAAATACGCCTGCCATGAATCGGAGTTTCTTGCATTGGACAACTCCAATAAGGATTGCCGGCTGTTACGGTCGCCGGGGGTGTGACACATTTGGCGGGTATAGGGGATGCAAAGAGGAAACGAAGCCAAAAAGTGCAGTTTTGCTTGGAAATTCGAGAATTCCGGAGGAATCGGGCTGGGCAGGGCTGGAAGACCAATTTTGGCCAGGCGGCGAAATTAAGTAAAATCGTCATGCTAGGGTTTTGCGGGCTTAATTTCGCTGAATGAAATGCTGAATTTCAAATTAAGAGCCTGAAAATGGCGCGTTTTTGCTGGGAACTCGGCAGATTTTGGCTTAATTTGGGGCGATCGTTTTTTAGGAAAAAAGCTTAATTTCGGGGGGTGGCGAAATTAAGGGGGGGATGGAGTTTTTTGCTTTTTTCGGAAGGTCCCCCAGAACGGTGGCCCGGGTCCGGTGCCATCAACCCATAAACCGGCAAATCCACTCAGGCATTAATCCACAAGCTTTGTAACCCGGCAGCCGGTTAAAAAACCATGGGCATAGTTGCTGAGAGAATTTTTGGCCTGTGGCGCCGAGCGAGGAGCGGCCATGTCCATCATGGACCCAGACGCGAAGAGCGACTAAGCTGGAGGATAAAAAGGCCTCAGCCCGAAGGGTTTAGCCAATAATTGTCCGGCGACTTCGTTGACCCCTCAGTCACAGGTCCATTGCGGACATGCTCCTTTGTCGCGCCTCGTCGGCGGGCCATTCCTGGCGAAACAGCAATCTCCATGGTTTTTTAACGGGCTGCCAGGCAACCAGATAATGCGGGGAACTAAAATTCTGAGGGCGCCGGGCGGTATTTTCTTTTCAATTGGTCTCAACTGACGTAATTAAAAGGTTCGGCAGCCTGTTGAGAATTTATGGACAATGCTGCTGAGGGAATTTTTGGCCTGTGGCGCAAGAATTCCTTCAGACAAAAAGGGTTTGGTCAATAATGGCCCGGCGATATCGTTGCTCCTCAGTCACAGGTCCATGAAGGACATGCTCCTTCTCGCGCCACGTCGGCGGGCCATTCCTGACGAAACAGCAATGTCCATAGATTCTCAGCAGGCCGGCAGGATCGCTCAATGTTGAAGAAACTTCTCAGCCCGGTGCTGGTGTGGTATCTCACGGCCCTCAAGTCGTTGGGATATCCGGCTATTTTGGTGCTGATGCTCGGAGAAAGCAGTTTTTTGCCGATACCCTGTGAAGCGATCATTCCGCCCGCGGCGTATATGGCGCATACGAACCAGGTGCCCATGAACTGCGCCGGGATTATCGCGGTAGCCGTGTTTGGTTCCTGGCTCGGCGCGACAATTATGTATTGGCTGGCGCGGAGCGGGGGACGCCCGCTGGTGCGTCGGTACGGGAAATTCGTCCTGTTTCCGCCTGAGCGACTGGAAAAGGCCGAGCGCTGGATGTCGCATTACGGCGCGATGGGTGTGCTGGTGGCGCGGCTTCTGCCGGGCGCGCGGCAACTCGTCGGTATTCCCGCCGGCATCGCAAGGTTGAACTACCTGCAATTCACGATATTTACACTAATCGGCGCTTCGATCTGGTGCAGCGTGCTTTGTTACGTGGGCATTAAAGCGGGCTCGGACGAGGGCTTGCGGGATTTGAAGCTGGGGCATGTCACACTCTGGTTGGGCGGCGCGGCGTTTGTATTGGGCGGGCTATACTACTTTTTCGTCCATCGCCATTTGCAGAAGAAGCCCCGAGCCGGCGTATTGTTGGATTAAGCAAAATTGTTCAACGGTCCGGCCCGGGTTCCCGTGGCAATTTTCGCTATTGCAATCGCCGCCGAATCTGCGATGCTGCCCGGACGATAGCTCATCTCTTTCGAGATATGTTAATCTTCAAGTGAACATTAGTTCAGTGATGATTTGAATCCCGATAATCGGGAACAATCTGAAAAAGCGAGTTGATCGGACACTTTAAGCATCACATGAACAATAAACTCTTTGTTGGAAATCTTTCCTTCCAAACCACTGAAAATGAGCTGAACGACGCTTTCGCCGCTCACGGGACTGTAACCGAGGCGAATTTGATGATGGACCGGACGACCAATCGCTCACGCGGCTTCGCCTTCGTCACCATGAGCACCGATGACGAGGCCCAGAAAGCCATTGCGGCGATGAATGGCGTGGATCTTGGCGGCCGCAGCATTACCGTGAATGTTGCCAGACCTCGCGAAGAACGTCCTGCCGGGGGGCGTGATCACAGCGGCGGCGGTTACCGGGGTCAGCGCAATCGCTATTAATTTACGGGCCGCGAAGGGCGGCGGGTGTTTTCGGCGCTATGAAAGAAGAAGCCATTGAAGTGGAGGGCAGCGTAAAAGTCGTTCTGCCCGGCACCATGTTTCGAGTCGAATTGGACAATAAGCACCTGGTGCTGGCGACCATTTCCGGTAAAATGCGCAAACGGTTTGTCCGGTTGACGGTGGGCGACCGCGTCAAAATGCAAATGTCGCCTTATGACCTGGATAAAGCCCGGATTATCTGGCGGTTGCGTTGAGCCGTCGCATCAAAAAAAAAATTGGTATTGCCCCCGGCATTGTGTTATTGATAATGAGGCAATGATTCAGACCCAAACGCTTCACGCTCGAACCAAGCCCTATGCCCGGGATTATTCCTGGAAAAGCTGGTGGTGCATTCTTTCGACGATATTTTTCCTGGCGGCGGCGGTCGCGGGAACCCTGCCAATTTTGCCGATGCCCGCGCGCGTCCTTTGCAGCGGACTGACTGGATTGTTGATCGTTCGGATCTTTGTGATCTACCATGACCAGCAGCATCGCGCCATCCTGCCCAAGTCTCACGTGGCGGCGATGTTGATGCGTGTCGTCGGGATTTTCCTGGCGTGCCCGAGTTCGACCTGGCGCGCTTCGCATGATTACCATCACACTCACAATTGCAAACTGCGCAGCGCGAACATCGGCTCTTTTCCGATAATGACCACTGAACAGTACCGCCAGACTCCGGCCGGCGACCGTTTCCTCTATCTGTTCATGCGGCATCCGCTCACGATCGTGTTGGGCTACGTCACCGTCTTCATTTTTGGGATGGTGATCGTGCCCTTTTTTAAATCGCCGCGAAAGAGCATTGATTCCGTTCCCGCCTTAATGCTGCATGGGGCCGTGGCGGTGTGGTTAACCATTCATTTTGGATGGCTGGCGCTGATCCTGACGATGCTTCTGCCTTTTTTGATCGCCGGCGCCCTTGGGTCGTATCTGTTTTACGCGCAACACAATTTTCCCGGGGTCATTCTCAAGGACAAGGCAGGCTGGACTTATGAAGGCGCGGCGCTTGAATCTTCGAGCTTTTTAAAAACCAACGCGATCATGGCGTGGTTCACCGGCAATATCGGTTATCATCACATCCATCACATCAACCATCGCGTGCCCTTTTACCGTCTGCCTGAGATTTACCGCGACATTCCCGAGTTTCGCTGCGCCACCGCGACGTCGCTTCATCCGCGCGAAATTTTCCGCTGCCTGCGATTGAAAGTTTGGTGCGTGGAAACCCAGCGCATGATGAGTGTTCGCGGACTCTAATAATCGGTGAGCGCCACTGGCGATCAAATTAACGTGGCGGCGTCAGCTTGAAGAACGCGTGGGTAATTGGGCGTGGTACATTGTGATGACCAACACCCAATGATCGGCGCGGCGTGGACCGAAACAACGGAAGGCTGGTATTTGGCTGCGTGTTTGGGGTCCGCTTTTGCGCGTGTCTTCGGCTTGATGGGGCATCTACTAATTGTATTGTAGCGATCCTCGATAGCGCCTAAATTAGTCCATCCGAAAAGTTCGAGGCATCAGCCGTTCGATATCCCGGGATTATTGGAAGAATTGATGAAGTTGAATCTTCCAAGCCTGCTGGCGGCGCTGGTTGCCGTCCTCGCGTTTTATATTGAAACTTCCGCCGGGCCAGCCCAAGGAACGGCTTTTAGGTATCAGGTCCAGCTTAGTGAGAATGGCACAAACGGGGAGCCGGTGGCGCTCGCGGCCACGGCGATGAATACGATTGCGCCCCAAAATATTTATGTTTTTATTGGGGACTCAAGGCTCTCTTCAAATGCTGTCGTGGGAACAAATGTGTGGCCCTGGCTATTTGCCAATGGAAATGAGCCATGCGTTGTTTCCAACTATGCAGTTCCCGGAATTACTGCGTCACAGATTTGGGTTGGATGGAACGCCTGTGGCGGCTCATTTCCAAATCCGGGAAGGCCGTACACGGCCTTCGTGGCCGCGGGAGTGAACGACCTGGGCGCCTCTTATGGTACCGGCATGACGACTTCAAATCTCGCTTTCGCCGCGCTGGCAAATATTTGGAGTTGGGAACGGGAAAACGGAGCCAAGCCCGTAGTCGCCTTTACAGTCGCGCCGAACTTCGCCGATTTGGCGGACCCGAATTATTTCATTAACTGGACGAATCTTAACACCTTGATTCTCGGCGCGAGCAACAGTTGGGATTTTTGCGTCAATGAAGGGCGGCTGTTGACAAGCAGAGACACTGGCGATTGGCTCCATCAAAACGCGGAAGGTGTGGTCAAGGAGGCGGGCTTTGTGAATGCGACGCTTAAGAGCCTGAGCGGGTTTTATTATCCAAACGGGTCGTTCATAAACGCCAGTGGACCGTATTTTCCGGACGCAATCGTTACGAACGGGGCAGGTTATTTTCCCGCCGTAACGGTGTCTGGCGGGAATGCCAATTATGGCCCTGTTTCAATTGGCCTTGGTTTGCCGGGCATTAATTCCTTATACACTTATAGCGGCGCAGCAGTATGGCGGGATGCCGGTTCGGGCTGGCAATTTGGAAACGGCGCGGTAAACGTCGTTACAATTGGTGACGCGAGCAACATGACAGTTGTTGGCACGATTAGCGGGTTAATTTTAGCAACCAATACGCCGCAGAATGGATATGCTTTGCGCTACACGAACGGTAATTATTATTGGGGGCCGTGATCTGTTGCCGGGTTTGGTATGGAGGACACTCGGCCTGTGGACGCCGGGGGCCATCCTGGGCCAATCGGTATGCATGCTCTTTACCGGTTCATGAGATTCGTGCGTTCTTGTTGACCTGGACTGGCTGCAAAAGCAGGGACAGATCGGCGCGCCGGTGGGTCCAGCGGACCCTGCCACCATGATTGCCAGGGAGCGGGTGCAGCAGCACGTGGCCCTTCACTGGCAGTATCTCAAGCAGGCAAAATCCTGGCGCAGAAGATTGCGGAGATGGAGCGGGGGAAAGAGCAGGTCGGCCGCCGACGGGTGCGAAGTATAGGGTTCCAATTGGTTTGGAATTCCGCCTGGAGAACGCTCAGTGGATTTTTTGACCTGCATTTTCATATTTTGAGATTGTCGTTGGTTCCAAGTAGCCCGATGGAAAGAGCTAGAATGTATTTTTGTGTAAAGTCCGTTTTAATAAGTGTATTAACTCTTATACTTTACATATGTATATCTTATTGTCTTTGCCCTCCTGCTTTCCTTGTCGTAGATAAGGACATAATTCCAAGTGGCATTCTGATTTGGTGGGAAAGCCACAAATTCGACGGCATGCCGCCCCATCGCATCCTCGTAAAATCCGGTTATGGGGCCAGAAAGACCTAAATGCTGGTCCGCAATGAATTTCTGATAATCGTCAACTACGGCACTGTCAAGGTGATTAGTGTTATGTCCGTAAGGCGGGACTTCCCACCCCGGAAACGGTTTAAATGTCCAACCTTTCAATGGATCGGGAGCTGGTTTTTGTGCGGATCCCCCGGAAAACCAATAGGTTGCCCATAAACGCTTTGAGGTCTCGCATCCGGTTAGACAGAGAGTCGCCGTCAACAAAATCGGCAAAAATAACCGGAAATGTTTAGTTAAATTTTGTATCTTCATAAATTTGCATTTCATTCTTAATGAAGCTAAAAGTCCAAAATTTTCCAGACGTCGGGATTCTTAAAAAAGGGCGGGCAGACTTTCCTAAGTGCTGATTCCTGTTCATGGGAAAGCAGCAGGATATTAAAATTGTCTTGAAGACTGAAAACATCCGCAAAACATTCGCCAATGCCTTTCCTGACGCCTTTATCGAAATCTGATTGCATTCGCAAACAGAGAATTCCATTGGCCGGCAAATCTCGGCCAATTATCCGAGCCAGATATGCACACTCTGCGTTTCGGCTGGATTGCAAGAATTTGGTAACTTTTTCCTTGAAAAGACGCTCTTTATTGCCGTCAAGTTCCCCTAAAAACTGAATATCATCCGCCTTAAGCAAGTTGACAGTCTCCCATTCGTCTCCTTTTTCACGAGTTATGGCAACCGGCCATTCTTGGCGAACGTTTTTCATTTTGCTCTCTATATTCCGTTGCATCTGCCTCATTCTTTCCACTGAGTGTTTGCTTTGCTCTTGAACGAATTGATTTACAGCTTCAAAGTCATCTTTTTGGCCTAGCAAATATGAAATACCGAAATGCTCGATTGCATTAGCGAATAACTTAGCCATTTTCAGAAAATCTTCATCGGTGACTATATTAAAATAGAAAGCTTCTGTATCCTTTCCGTTGAATCGCATAAACCATGTAATGTCACATTGGAAACCAGGAACTCTTTCCACAAAGGCACGCAACGTCGCCTGACGCAACATGGCGCTTAAGCCTCTGCTGCTATGCCCTGCGTAGGCTTCAAGCCGCTGAATAAAAAAAGGCGACGGCATTTCGTATATACCCTCTTGGATTTTTATAAGCGGGAGCCCACACTTTTGGGCAATTGGTTCAAAAT
>JBOHXA010000064.1:0-2588 GCA_050737335.1 Limisphaerales bacterium
ACGAAACATTGTAGGCGTCGGCCAGGTCTTTGAGGGAGCCGGAAAAGAGAATAAACCGCTTGATAAAGGCCAGGTCCTCATCCTCCATGGCATCTGTCCAACGCTGTTTCCCAGTGTCGCTCATTTAATAAAATTAAAATGCTTTTTCACTTTATACAACTCAATAAATCGAAAGTCAATATCAAGTTTATTAAACCATTAAAAATCCGATGAAAAAAACGGGGAAGATCCGCCGCGAAGCAAAATGGGGCGCATGTCCTCACGGTTGGGCAATGGTCACGTCAACCGGCGCTTGTGACGGCACGCCTGTTTTCCCCTTGTTTGGCGTGGCGCTTCCTGGCCAACGGCAACAACCGGAAGTTACCGAAAATCATAAGATTGAGGGGCGGCGAATTGTCCGTGTTCCAGCCGTTCAATTTTTTCGGCTTTGACGTGGAAGACGTTTTCAGAGTGTTGGAGGCGGCCTTCGATCACCAAAAAAGATTCTTCGGTGATCAGCAAACGGTTTGCCTCAAACATGGGAGGAGCCACGATGGCATTGCTGATGCCCGTTTCGTCTTCCAGGCTAATGAATACGAACCCCTTAGCCGTGCCGGGACGCTGGCGGCAAATGACATTGCCGGCGATGCGAACGCGGCTGCCGGCGGGCGCCTTGGGCAAATCCGCCGCGCGCCAAATATCCCGCAATTGCGGACGCAGCAGGGACATGGGATGTTTGCCCGTCGTCAAATTCATGCCGGCAAAATCCGATTGGATGCGCTCAACATAGTTCATCGGTTTAAGCGGAGATGACAAATTGCCACGGGTCTCCTTTGCTTCAAATAAATCATCGGCCCGAACGGGGCGTTCCACTTCCCAAAGGGCGTCACGGCGATGATCGGCAAAGCAATTCAACGCTCCAATTTCCGCGAGAGTGCGGAGTTCATCCTTATTGAGGCGGACGCGCCGTTTGAAATCGTCGAGCGAGACAAAGGGCGCCGCGCGCCGTTCCTCCAGCAATCTTTTTGCGCCGCAGTTGCTTAATGTCTTCACCAGGCAAAAACCCAGACGAATGGAAAAATCCGGCTCGATGGCGCAGGTCCAATCGGATTTAGACGCGCAGACCGGCCGAAATTTAACGCCGTGCCGCTGGCCGTCTTTAATCAGCGTGGCCGGTGAATAAAAGCCCATGGGTTGATTGTTTAACAGGCTGGCAAAAAATTCCGGGGCGCGATTCGCTTTTAAATATGCCGAAGCATAGGCCAGGTGCGCGAAGCTGATGGCGTGTGATTCCGGAAAACCGTAAAGGGAAAAGGATCTGACCGTCTGACAAATTGCATCAATGGTTTTGAGCGAATGACCTTTGCGCTCCATCGCCAGGCGCAATTTTTTAATGATGCGCTCCATCCGGTCCCCCGACCTGTGAAAGCTCAACGCGCGCCGCAATTCCTCCGCTTCGGCGCCCGTGAAATCGGCCATGATCATGGCCATTTGCAGCATTTGTTCCTGAAACAAGGGCACGCCGAGCGTGCGCTCCAGAACGGGTTCCAGGTCATGGTGAAAATATTCGATTTTTTCCCTGCCGGCACGGCGCGCCAAATAGGGATGCATCAGATGGCCTTGAATTGGTCCGGGACGAATGATGGCAACCTCAATGCAAACGTCATAAAAGTTTTTGGGTTTGAGACGGGGCAGCGTGGCCATTTGCGCGCGGCTCTCAATTTGAAAAACGCCAATGGTATCGGCGTTTTGCATCATCTCAAATGTTTTGGAGTCGTCTCGCGGCAAATCGGACAAATTCACCGCGCGTTGCATTTTTTTTGTCAATTCCACGGCGTCCTGCAACACGGACATCATTCCCAGACCCAAAAAATCCACCTTAATAATGCCGAGGTCCTCGCAATCGTCCTTGTCCCATTGGGCGACGACGCGATTGGGCATGGATGCGTTTTCGAGCGGGACGATTTTGTCCAGGTTGCCCCGTGAAATAATCATGCCACCCGAATGCTGGCCCAGATGCCTGGGCAAGCCGTGCATGGCCCGGCATAACGTGACGAAGGCCGCGGCGCGGGGATGAGATCGAGGCAAACCGGAATTTTCCATTTGCGCCTCCAAATCCAACGTGTGCGGAAAATCGCCATTGGCGTACAGGTTTGAAAAGCGATTTAAAATATCCGGCGAAAGGTTCAGGGCCTTGCCGGCTTCCCTGGCGGCGCTGCGTCCACGATAGGTGATGACGTTGGCGGTCATTGCCGCGCCGTGTTCGCCATAACGACGATAGATTTCCTGAATCACCCGCTCGCGCCGGTCGCCGCTGGGCAGGTCAATGTCAATGTCAGGCCATGAATTTTTGCGGCCTTCAGTCAAAAACCTTTCAAAGAGAGTGTGAAACTTCAAGGGGTCCACCGCCGTGATCCCCAGACAAAAACAAAGCGTGCTGTTTGCCGCGCTCCCGCGGCCCTGCGCCATTATATTCTGCTCGCGGCAGAACTTCACAATGTCCCATACAATGAGAAAATATCCGGCGACTTTCAGTTTGGCGATGAGCGCCAGTTCGCTTTCCAGTTGCATCCGGACTTTTTCGGGCACTTCACCATAACGCTCTCGCG
>JBOHXA010000065.1:0-1245 GCA_050737335.1 Limisphaerales bacterium
CGCCGACGGAAAGCTCCGGCACGTCCTTAAGCAAATGAAACGGCACTTGCAGGTGATGATTCACCACAGCCTCTTTTCCAATCCAGTTCAGTGTCGGCATGGCTTATTTTATTTCGTTTGATGATGCGAAATGATTTGTGCGAAACGGAATGACGATGGCAAAAAGGCGCATCCGTCACGAGTTTTTTTTGAAGCGGGCGCCATAGCACAGGACGAATCCGAGACTGGCAGGTCAATGGCCGCGTTAGTCTAAATCTCCCGTTCGCTCATGGGTTTGGGAGCAGTGCTCACGCGACAAGCCAGGCCTATCGGCACCAGGGAGCGTTCGCGCCGGAGAGGCGGGCGGCGATTCCCTAGTACTACGAGCGATCTTTCGGGCAAAAGCTCTGCGGTGGGCCGCGCTCGCGCAGATGAAGGAGAGTGACGCGCCGTTCCGCGGGCGAACGTGGTCAACCTAAAAAACCAAAAGAGTTTTTGGACAGGATGAACAGGATGAAAACGGGATGAAGACCGGAAAGAACAACTGACCGCGTCCCTCGTCAGTCGTCGCGGTCATCCTTCGTCTCCGGCACTGCCCTCGTAAAGCACCCGCCCGGTGCGTTTACAGACGATAACAATTTCGGACGATCCCAATCCCGGCGAATCGCCGCGATTCTTAAATATCCATAAATCCTTCGGCTCCGCCGCGACCGGCAAATGAATTCTTGGGCCGGCCTCCGCGCCATCCGGGACCTTTGCCTCGTTAAACATTTTCTGCGAAACGTACCGGGCCGCCCGCTCGATCGCTTCGGCTCGCGTATACGATGCCGGCGGGAATTTCCTTCCCTTGATTTTGTCCGTCTGAATTGGGGTTCATAATTGCCATGCATCTTCCTCCTGTTTGGCAGTCATGGCAAGTGTTCCAGCGTCGGAATTCTCACGCACCCGATCAAAGGCGCCTCCACCGGGTTCAGAATTGAATGATCTGGCACATTTCTCCCAGTCGGGCAATCATAGGCTCGCCACGGTCCCTTGACATACGCGCCTCGCCGGTGTCGTTGATTCGGAGTCAAATCCAGGGTCCATTCGAGCAAGGGTTGCAAATGCCCGCGCAATCAGTTCCACTTCCCCGCCGGACAATTTTTTACCGCGTTTACTTTCGACAATGTAATCCCACAACTGAACCTCTCTGATGCAGTGGACGGATTTAGTCTTGCTCCAACCGGCCTTGACCAACGCAGAGGTGAAGACAAACACGGGCTGAAA
>JBOHXA010000066.1:0-1351 GCA_050737335.1 Limisphaerales bacterium
GCACTCCGGACCTGCAGCCCTCGGATGTCCTGGGCGAGCCGCGCCTGGACCCGCACACGGGTCGCTCGGAATTTCATTTCGGGCCGCTCTTTGCGCAATTTGTTCTGGTGGACGAAATTAATCGGGCCAGCCCGCGCACGCAGGCTGCATTGCTCGAAGCCATGGGCGAGGCGTCCGTCACCGAGGGCAATGTCACGTATCGATTGCAAAAGCCGTTCATGGTCATCGCCACCCAGAATCCGATCGAGCAGGAAGGCACGTTTCTTCTGCCCGAAGCCCAAAAGGACCGGTTCCTGATGCGAATGAGCCTGGGTTATCCCGGTTTGGCGGACGAAAAAGAAATGGTCGAACGGTTTCAATCGCGTCATCCGATCGAAACCCTGCAGCCGGTCTCCTCGCCCGACCGCATTTTGAAATGTCAGGATGCCGTTCGAGAAATCAAAGTGTCCGCCGATACGAATGAGTTCATATTAAAAATCGTCCGGGCCACGCGGGAGCATCCAGCGTTGCTCCTTGGGGCGAGTCCTCGCGGTTCGCTGGGGCTGTTCCGCGCCGCGCAGGCGATTGCCGCCATGGATGGTAAAGACAACGCTTCCACCGGGCAGGTTAAACATCTCGCGCCCAAAATTCTCGCGCACCGGCTGATTTTGCGCAAAGAGGAACAATTTCAATCTGCCAGTGCCGTTGCTATTGTTCAGGAAATTCTCGCCGCAATTTCCTAAGGCAGGGATTATGGAACGTCATCAGGATACCCATCCGGCGCGCGGGAAACTCCTTCACCGACTGTTCAAAATAGGAATCTGGATCAAGGGCATCGACGGCCTGATTGAAACGGCCGGAGGCATTCTTCTGATGGTCGTCAGCCTTCAGGCTCTTAACCGATACGTCATTGCTCTTACGCAAAATGAAATCCAGGAGGATTCCGGCGATTTGATCGCCAACGCTTTGCGCCATGCCGCCGAGCGCATGAGGCCCGGTTCCAAACACATCGCGGGGGCGTACCTGCTGGGAAACGGCCTCGTCAAAGTGTTTCTGGCCACCTGCATCCTGCGCGGCAAACTCTGGTGTTATCCCATCGCCATGGCCATTATGACGGTCTTCGTTCTCTTGCAATGCCTGCGCCTGGGCTTTCATTTCTCCTGGCCGATGTTCATTGGGACCGTGGTTGATGCTGCCATCATCTTGCTCATTTGGCGTGAATACAGGACGATAAAAAGATAAAATAAAAACGAAAGAACAAGACCTGAAAGCGCGCAACAAGCTTGGGACGCGATTCGCTTTCGCTCAGTAACC
Source organism: Limisphaerales bacterium (assembly GCA_050737335.1). Lineage (GTDB taxonomy): Bacteria > Verrucomicrobiota > Verrucomicrobiia > Limisphaerales > UBA11358 > UBA11358. Next base: position 1,294 of record JBOHXA010000066.1, read on the forward strand.
CCGTGGCTTTCGTCCAGTGATTTAGCCTAACTTCCTGAAGTCGGACATTAAATCTCAA
>JBOHXA010000067.1:0-10564 GCA_050737335.1 Limisphaerales bacterium
CCGTAAAGACATGTGTATTGACTAAACTGGATGCCGTTTCCGAGAGTGGGAAACTCGCCAGGCTCCAAGAGCGGAAGTTGTGTCGGAACGCCGTAGGGATAATTCGTTTTGCCCGGCGTGACAACGAGTGTCATCGGCGTTGTTTGGAAATTATTGGACTGGGAATCCGGGGCCTGCCAGTTGTTCGTGGAATTGAGGTGCCATAAATGCAAGGTATTGGCATCAGCGGTGTATGGAACCGAGATCCCGGCTCTTACGGCGGGTGCGAGGGCCATCACTGAAATGGCAACCGCCAGTTGAAACAGCACGGGTATTTTTGCAGGGGGCCGATTCATTCGGGGGGCAAAACGGGGATCGGGGGATTCTCTCTTCAAGTTGCTAACGGGTTCTTGAATTTGCATGGCTTGGTCTGGTTGTGATTGTTCATCTCGCCCCGGGGAGTGTTTGGCGACATTAAGCTTGGCTTTCATCGTCACATTTGCCGGGACTCGATTGGAATTAACTTAGCGTGGCGTCTCATCGGTAACAATGGACACTTTGGCCATTCTATTGGACATTTTGTCCAGTCGCGTTAAAAGCCGTGGACTTCGGAGGTATGCCCTGTTAATCTGATTATAGCACAAAAGTCGCCATGGATACACATTCCAGGACATTTTACCGCTATCTCCCGGTAGCAAAGCGCGATCGTGATTGGGGTCTCTACGTTACCACGGTCGGCGCATCGAATTTTGGACCTAATTCCACTTATCCTCCCTCCGGACATCCTAAGGAATATTCCTCTGTAAGAGTCGGCCGTTCGCTGCGCGAATATCAGGTTATTTACATATCAGCCGGAAAAGGTTGGTTCAAAGCGGCCGGTTCCCCTATAAAAAAAGTGGATGCCGGCCAAATCATATTTCTTTTTCCTGGTGTCCGCCACAGTTATGCTCCGGACCCCGCGACAGGCTGGAGCGAGCACTGGATTGGCTTCAACGGCGACCTGGCCCGACGGCTAAGACAGCGAGGATTCTTTAGTCCGTCCCGGCCGATTCTGACTGCCAGGGATGAGGAGCACTTCCTCGCCCTGTTTAACGACGGCATCAAAACGATTCATGACAACCACCCCGCGCTGCAACAAATTTTGGCGGGAATTACCACGAATATTTTATCTCTGCTTTACTCAGTCCAGCAATTTGGCTCCATGGGCAACGAACCCGAGTTGAAAATCATTCAAACGGCGATTGGCCGGATGCGTGAATCCTCGGAGACAAAACTGGACCTGGCGGAATTGTCGCAGGAACTTAACGTGAGTTACCGGTGGTTTCGCCGCGCTTTCGCCCATCACACGGGCTTGAGTCCGTATAAATATCTAATGGACATCCGCCTGGCGCATGCGCGCAATTTACTCGCACAAACTTCGGTGCCAATAAAAGGAATAGCGTCACGGACCGGGTTTGAAGATTCTCAATACTTTTGCCGTTTCTTCCACAAAAAAACCGGAATGACGCCGGGCGCATGGCGTTCGCGGGTGCAGAAATCCAAAGGCAAATCAATCGAAGCGGCTTGATGCAAAATCGGATTAGCCAAACCGGATCACCGCCCTGGACTCGCTGCGACTGATGCCGGCGCATAATACCGGACGTAATCCACGCGCATTTTAATCTGGCTCTGGTCCCGACGTGGGTAGCCGCCCGGAGGCACTGTTCCCGCCCAACTCCCGGATTGCACTTCCGAAGTCAACCGCATGAATTCCGGCGCAGCTGAAATCATATAGCTTTTTGTCGTCCAGGTAACGCGGCCATCCACGTAGAATCTGTAGCAATTGGTGGTCCAAAGAAAGCCATACGTATGAAAGCCCGAGCCGACGCCGAGGCGTCGTGAACTCCACGCGGCATTTCGCTCGCCCCGGCCATAACCGTTCCAATGCAAGGCGTGGTCGCCGCCACCGGTCCAATCCCGTCCGTTGTGATCCACACAGCGATGCTCAAACACATCAATTTCAACTCCATTTGTGGGATTGTCGTTGATGTTGCCGAGCTTGCCGTTCCGCTGGACATTTATCATCCAGGGCGATTGAATCCAAAATGCCGACCATTGCCCCGGCGCGTTGGAAAATTCGATGCTCGATTCATAGTAACCGTAGCGGAATTTGCGCCGACGGTTTGTGTCAATAAACCCCGTAAAATTTGTGCCACCGCCCGTGTAGGTGGTGATGAGGAGGCAGCCATTGGTCACACTCACCGCCGCGGAGGTATCGTACGCGGAATTACGCCAGCCGTTTCGGGCGTATTCCCATTTCGTTTTGTCCAGATGGTTGCCGTTGAATTCGTCGGACCATGCGAGTGCATAGCCCGGCGGCGGCGCGGCCTGGGCCGTAAGCGCCAACGATGCGAGATAAAATGAAGCAAGAAGTTTAAACGGCATATTTCGCGCCGCCATTATTGCCCTGACCGAATTGGATTGCAATGTTGCGACGGCTCCCCGGTCCCCCAAACGTGTCTGTGAACCGTGGTGTGGGCGGACAGGGGGCAATGAGCGAGGCGGCGCGATTGTTCCGCGAGGGAGTTAGAGCGGACTCACGCCCGCTGCTACGGGAAAAGGGTTCAGTCGGGCGCATGCGGGCTGTTCCGCCGACTGCACGCGCGGCGACAGCGCAGCGTGCCATCCTACTGGGGGCGCCCCTGATTCTGGCGCGCGGCCCAGGCCTGGAGCATTTCAATTGCCTTGCCGAGCACGCCGGCTGAACCTCGGAATTTGCCCGATCCTTTCGGCTGATTGTCGCGGGACCACCATTCGTGGAAATCGCCCACGCGCGACACGCGCTTGACCATCGGTAAAAGATTGCGATAAGCCTCCGCCACGTAATCGTACCGGACCAACTGCTGGATCATCCGCCCGCCAAACCAGCACCAATCGCCACCATTCTGATATGTGTAAGGCCTGGTCAATTGCGGATTCTTGAAGTATCCGTCCGGATAGGGCGGATACATTGTCAGGCCGATTGACGAAGCGCCGGCGTCTCGCACGTCCGCGTCCATCCGCTTCAATGCGCCGTCCACCTCTTCGCGCGTGAGCAAGCCGGCCTCGATTGCCACCGCCGTGCCGCCGTGATAATAAATGGCGTTCTCATCGAAATCCTTCGGAAAGGGCGAACCATTCAGATACACATGGGGAATAAACTTTTGCCTTTTGCGGTCCCAAAGATATTTGCGAACGTTGTGTTTGAGTTTGTCCCGGACATTTTTCCAATGACGGGAACCCGAGCCGTCTTCGCCAAGAAGCCGGATGTAATCATTCAATGCAATCGCGAGCATCGCGCTGTCATAGACCGTAAGCGCGCGATGGGATTTGGCGTCGAGCCTGACGCCTGGGGAATCTTCCGGCTGCACGTCGCCCCAATCGGCCCTTGTGCCTCCCCAAACCAGGCCATGTTTTTGATCGAAACGCGCGGTAAGAACGTAGTTTAATGCCCGGCCCAACCGGTCGCGCACGGCAATGCCGCCAATGCGCTCATCGAGAATACTTTTATCATTTGTAACGGTGACATATTTATAAATCGCCTGTACAAGGGACGATTCCTGGTCCGTTTCGACGCTGTTTTTGAACGCCACATAATCGGGCGCCAAGTCACTGTACCGCGCGTCGCTGATTTGTCTGGAGTCCCGGCGACGGTAACCATCCACAATGTTTCCGTCATCCCCCTGAAACTTAAAGAAATTCAGCAGAGCATCGCGGAAACGCCCGGCAGGGTTCACTTCAAGCGCCACTTCAATGAATGTATTTCCATCGCGAATCCAGATCTGATCGTAGCCGCTTCCGGCGTTGAGACCGCCTTTTAAAAGTTCCCGGGCCATCCCATGGACGCGGGAGAGCGTTGAATCGGTGAGAATTTGAGCCGCCAGGGCGGCATTGGACTCAGACGACGGAATGGCGGAGCCTATTCGAGCGACGGCCCGCGGCAATGCCGCAAGCGCCATCCCGGCAAACGCGCCGGCCTTGATTGCGTGACGTCGAGTCATCATCATGCCCGGAGGCCAGAATAAAGGGATTTGTGAATAACTGGGAAGTATTTTTCTATGAATCTAAAAGCCTGCGATGCTTACCACCGTGGCCATAACGCAGCAACCTGCGGACTTTCCCGCAAGTCATTGGCCTTAAATATTCCTTGCCGCTCGATTAACGGGACGGCCTGTGCCAGCAAGCGGTTCGCTTTGGCAACCGCGGTCGAATCCGGATACCAAAAGCAATAATCCGGCCCATACCGGCCGTTTCCCGACCACTACGTTGGCGGGCCAAGGGTTGCGTTATTTGTGCCTCTTAAAGACCAAAATGGCGACCGGATAATGCTTCAAGTCTCCGCCGCCGGAGGAAATAGAGACGAAATGCCATCCCTGTTCCGTCATGTCATTGATTGTCTTTTGGACATCCGGACCATCACCGGCAGAGGTGACCACTTTGAATTCGTTGGATGATGACGATGATGATGTTAGGTGGCTGAATGTTTTGCAGCCGGACACGGCGAACGCAACGGCGCACGCCAACAATGAACCAACCAATCTCCTTTTCATAACGCCCCTATAATCACTCACAGCCATTGTTACCGCAAGTGTGAATTTTTGGAAATTTAAGCTGTGGACATTGCGGCCGGAACGGAGCTTTCGAAGGAATTGGTTTGCGGGCTTACGGCGAGACGCCGCGGCGACTCGCAGGCCGGGCGCCTGCGCTACTTTCAAGAACTCGATTGCCGCAAGCGGGCCTTTTCGGCGTCACTCAAGGCGTCCCAAAATTCCACGAGTAGCTTGTCCTTTCGACAGAAGAGAAGGATTGTTGCGACATGGGAAATTGCATTGCCGAACATAAAACCGACGAAGCCGCCAATTAAAACAGCGAGATAATAAACGGCATCGGCCATTTGCATACGCTGGTCCGAATCCAGTGCGTGCTGTTTTGTTGTTGGCCCCACGCTGGCCATGTCGGCAAGAAGGTGAACGCCCTCAAAGAGGAGAAAAATAAACCCAATGATGCTCCCCAAATATCCCACGGCAAAGAAATATCGCCAACGACGCAGCGTTTGCACTTCCTTGCGGGTTCGTTCGACATATTGTTCGTCAGAAATCTTTTCCGGCCAGAGCGGCATTCCGAAAATTCGCATGGTGGATTTATTAATCCGGCCCATAGCGTCTGACGAGCGAAATCGCAGGCCTCCGGCCACAAAAATGCTAATCCATGAATGGCAAGGATTATCTGTGAACGTGAATATGGCGGGGCCGACGAAACCACCAGAATTCAGCTCAAATCACAATGTAAATGGTAAACGCAACCAAAATGACCAAAATCATGATCCACATGAGTTTTCTCCAAAGCGGCTCCTGTCTCCACGGTGGCGCGGTCAACTGCCAGCCAACGGCCCGCCAATTTTGGCGCGCGCGCCGGCGCATTCTCCGCCGCTCTCTGCGGTTCCCCTCATCACGAACGTCCATTTGTTAATACTGTGCTTGACCCTGATTCCGAGTGCAAAGAAAGTTCAGCGACAGTTTAATGCGGAAAATGCGGCCTTTGGAATTACCAAACCTGTTCTTCTAATCCATTGCCGCCCGCCGCCAAAACCAAAACGTCGATTGAATTCTTTGAACGGATGCGCGAGCCTGTCGGTGTGAATTGCCGCATTTTAAAAACGAGATCGAAAGGAGTCTAAAATGGAAATCAAGAGAATTGGTTCACAATCGTCCAACAAAGGGCCGGCCGATTGGTTTACCGGCGCGGTCCGCATTGATCCGCTGTTCCAGGCGCCGAGTCCGGCTCGCGTATCCAGCGCGAGCGTCACGTTTGAACCAGGCGCGCGAACGGCATGGCATACGCACCCGCTCGGCCAGACGCTCATCGTCACTGCCGGTTGCGGCTGGGCGCAGCGCCAGGGCGGCGCTGTCGAGGAAATCCATCCGGGCGACGTTATCTGGTTTTCGCCCGGCGAGAAACATTGGCACGGCGCTTCGCCCGCCATTGCCATGACCCACATTGCTGTCGCCGAATACCTGGACAGCAAGGTCGTCGAGTGGATGGAAAAGGTCAGCGAGGAACAATATCGCAGGAACAGTTCTTAGCGCACACGCGTGTCTGCCAATTTCCTGAAAAACTCAATGGTCTGCCGGAGGTTTTCTTGCTGACTCTCAGCAGGGGCGAATCCCGCGGCGCAAATTTTCTCAATCGATGCGCGCGAATGTTTCACATCTCCCGCGCGCCCCGGCGCGTATCGAATCTCTGAACGGGACCCGGTCAGATGACAAACGGTTTTAACCAACTCATTGATACTGATTCCTATTCCGGAGGCGACGTTGAAAACCCCTGTATCGGGCGACTCCATGGCGAAAAAGAAGTTTGCCGCCACGACATCTTTTACATGGATAAAATCGCGGGTCTGTTCGCCGTCGCCGAAAATTGTAATCGGCTGATTTTTTAAAGCGCGATGAATGAAAACCGGCACGGCGGCGGCGTATTGGCTTTTGGGGTCCTGGCGCGGACCGAAAACGTTGAAATATCGCAAACAGGTCGTGGGCAGTCCCCGCCCGGAAAATACGTTACAGTAAACTTCGCCCGCGAGCTTTGAACTGGCGTAGGGGCTTTTTGGCTCCGGCTGCATGGTTTCTGCTTTTGGAACAGTTGGGTTGTCGCCATAGATGGCGGCCGAACTGCTGAATATGATTTTTCTTACGCCGGCGCGCACTGCTTCTTCAAGCAGCGTGCGCGTGGCGACTACGTTTATTTCGTGGCACACAACGGGCTTTTCCACGGATTCCGGGACACTGACCATTGCCGCCAGGTGAAAAACGAAATCAATGTCACGGAGCGCCCGCCTAACCGTCAAACGATTCATAATTGAACCTTCAATAAATTCACAGTCGAAACCCGAAAGGTTCTTTTCGGAACCTGACCGCAGGTTATCCAATACGCGCACCTGGGCTTTTCCCTGAAACGATTCAACGATGTGGCTGCCGATGAATCCCGCGCCGCCTGTGACGAGAATTTTCATGAAAGTTTTTCGACAAGTTTAATCATTTGCTCTTCCTGCCGTTCAATGGATTCAACCAATTTGAATTGTGTCCGGCAACGGTCAAGATTATGCCCGTTCCGGCGCACCTTGAAATAGGTGTCGCCCGCCAAATAGTCGGCGAGGAAGCGAATGCCGATTTCAAAGGTGATCAGCCGCGCTGAAAATGCAAGGAGCTGTTTCTCGCGCGGCGTCAAAAATTCCGAGGCCGACACAAGGTATCCGCGGACCAGCGCCTCGAACATTTGAAATTGCATCGTCACTTTCAACAGGTCCTGCTCATCTTCTGTCGTCGGACTGGTGGTCGTCCGCACCATGTCTCCGAAATCGTAAAGCACGAGGCCGGGCATCACGGTGTCCAGGTCAATCACGCAAACGCCTTCCCCCGTCGCGTCATCGAGCAAGACATTGTTTAACTTGGTATCGTTGTGCGTGACGCGTTCCGGCAGGTTCGCCCCTAATAGAACGCCGCAGATTGGCTTGCGCCTCAGGGCAAATGCGATTTCCCGCCCGGCCAATTTGGCGCGATTGACCGAATCCGCTTCGATGGCCTCTTCAAGCGCGGCAAACCGTTTGGGGGTATGATGAAAATCGGGAATGGTGTCGTGCAGCCGCGGCTCCGGAAGATCGGCGAGCCATTTCTGGAACTGCCCAAACGTTTTGGCCGCTTCAAACGCCTGTCTGGGCGATTCGACGCTGTCGTATGCTTTGGCCTTTTCAATAAAATTATAAATGCGCCAATAATTGCCTCGTTCATCGCGATAAAAAAATTCGCCGTCCCGCGTCGGAATCAATGCCAGCAGCCGGCGGGACTGCTCCAGTTGCCCGGGGCTTTTCCTTCCAAGGTGCGAGGTTACCCGCTGAACATTGTCCATTAAGGCGACAGGATTTTTAAAAATGGTGTGGTTGATGCGCTGCACGATAAAACGGACATGCGTTCCAGCCTGGTCATAAACCGCCGCGTATGTTTCGTTGATATGCCCGTTGCCATACGGCGCCGCATTCAAAAACACACCTGGAATTTGGAAGCGACTCCCCACCGCTCGAAGATCATGCTCCAGGTTCATTTGGATTCCAGCACCAAAACTTGAAATGGCTTGAGCTTGAAAGCGCAGTGTTCGCCGGCACGAATGATGATATCCGGATCGTTTCGATCCATTTTCCACGGGCTGCGCATGCGGAAAATTTCTTTTGCTTTGGCGGGAAGCTCAAAAAGGTCCGCCGGGTCCGCGGTAAAGACCGCGGGCCGATCGTCGGGATTTCTTAACGTAATGATGGCTCCGCGCGGGGACCATGAAGCCCATCCATAAACGTGCCCTTTGCCGGGGTCTCCACCGATCCAATGCGTGTCCACCAGGATGCCCGCATTCGCGCGCGACCATTTTGCGGCCTCGGCCAAATCATCCCAGTTTTGCTGATCGAGCAAATCGGGCGTGATGTATAATTCCTGCAATTGCGTGCCCATCCCAAAATAATCGCGCACACCATCCGCGAAATCGCCATCGGTGGCGCAGGTGAGGCCCTTTGCCTGTTTTCCATAAATAATTCCATGAACCATGATTGAATTGAGCGGGTACAACGGCGCGCGCACAACGACATTTCTATACGTGATCATGTCGCGATAAGTGATCCACCGCTGGCGCATGGAGCCTTTGCCGTAGAAGTCGTGGTCGTCGCCGCCCCTCCATGTCGAATCCACAGACAACAGCCAGAAAGGCGATGGCCAGGTGCCTACTGTCTGGTTGATGTAAAGGGCGGGTGCGATTTTCCGCAGTTGCCCGATCAACCGCAGCATCGCATCGCCATCGCGAGTCAAACCAGCTTCGTTGGCCTTCGCGCCGGCGGCCAGACCGTCAAACTTGAATTCGTTGATGCCATATTTCTCGATCATGTTCACGCAAATGTCATGGAAACGCCGGTAATACTTAGGCCCCGCCAGAGAAAAGCCACTGGCGTTGGTTTCAAAACCTCCGGCGCTGCCGAATTTCAATCGGCCCTGTTTCGCCTCGCCATAACCGCCAAATGGGGAAATCCAAACTCCCAGGCCGGCATGGAATTTTTTCGCCGCCTGGAGCAGCGGCGTAAAGCCATTTGGCAACCCGGAATGAAAGTTCCATAACGTCCGCGGGTCGTCCCAGCCGTCATCGAAGAGAAAGGATGAAATCTGCACCCCTCGCTTGATGGCCAGTTCCTCACCAATTTTGTCAATGGCATTGACGCACTGGGCTTCATTATACTGGCGCAAGTCGAACCAGGAATTGTAGTGCAAAAATGGCCGATACGGCCGCGCCCGCTCGCGCTCGATGTAATCGAGAAAACCCCGCCGCATTTGTCCCGCCGGCGCAACGCCGATGACGCAACTTTCATGGAGGGTCTCGCCCTCCTTTAAAACGGCATTCCGCAAAAAACCGCAGCGGACGACACTATTCGAATCTACGGTGTTTTCGGCCATGGGCTGTTCATAACCAAAAAAGAAATTTCCCGCCACGACCGGCGAGCCGGCAACTGCGCCCATCGTTTTCGCCCCGGGAATCCTTTGGTCAAACAAAATGATTTCTTTGACAGGAACGCCGCCGCGAGCGGCTTTCAATGACAATTCCTGGTGGATATACGTTGAATGTCGGCGCAGCATGACCCGCCATTCAAAGGACAGGTCTTCACCCGGCGCGGAATAGTCGGCAACCAATTGATGCCCCGGATCGTGCAGGGCCGCAACCGGTGAAGCTTTATTCACGTCCATAGGCTCAAGCTTTGGAGGCGCAAGCAGTTTCAGATCCGATGATCTCAAGAGCGTTCCGTCTCCAAGCGCCACCTGGAAACAGTCACCGCCCAGCGGAATGGTTCGCGCATCCAGTTTGTCTTCAACCGAAACGGACTGAAGCGCGCCGCCAGTTGCTTCCCAATTCCAGGCGATGGAATTGTTTGCGAGTCTTCCGCTCACTTGGCCCGCGCGCGTTTGGGATGCTATTGCGCTTAATGCCAGCCAGACAATGGTTCCAATCAATGATAGTTCTTTCACAAAGAGTCTGATGGAACGAAAATGCCAGTGAAAAATCAAATGACAAGTTTCAAGGATAAAGCAAACTGAAATGTCAAAATTTCCAGGTTCTGCGACGCTAGCCGGCCGGCTCCTCGTTGAGCTTTTTGGGCGCGGTCGTCTGAGGCGACGAAGAGAATTCGATTAACAAAGCTGCTCCGATTGTCAAGGCGCCCATGATCTGTCCCCAATGCAAGGATTCACCCAAAAAGACGATCGCCATGGCTGTACCGGCGAGCGGCTGAACAAAAATCGTCAGTGCGGCAATATTGACCCGAGTTTCCCGTATGACAGCGAACCAAAGCAGATAGCCCGCCACGGTGCAAACGATCGCCAGGTACGCCAAAAGCGACCAATCCCAAAGCGACAGCGTATGCGCGACGCGCAATGATGAAGCGCCGCCCATCAGAAAATTAGTACACGCGCCTACCGCAACGGCAATCGCCAGGACTTTCCCCAGTCCATTGCGTTGTACGATTCCCTTACCCAGGATGGAAGACGCC
>JBOHXA010000068.1:0-2298 GCA_050737335.1 Limisphaerales bacterium
TCCTTGGGCAGACTAAACAGGATTAAGTTGTCGGAGACGCTTTTCCCATGGACGCGCAGGTCCAGCCAAAGCAATACTCCGTTTGCGCCCTTTTGTGCGATCTCTTTGCCGATATTGAGCGTTTCCACTTTGACGCTTTTGCGGGACGGAAGCTCCACTTTGAAGCCGCCATGCTTCAATGTCGCGCCGGTCAGGTCGGTCAGCTTCCATTCGAGCCGTCCGTGCTTCGATTCGAGGAGGTCGTTGGTGACAAAAAGATCGGCCGTTCCTTCCGCGGGATGTTCCAAACCGGACACGAGAATTGGAGAATAGAATTTTCTGGCCATGTAATGGAGCGCCTTCCAGCGGCCGAAATAGTCCACCGATGACCAGCTCATTCCCGGCCAGATGTCATTGTATTGCCAATACACGCAACCCATGGATTTAGGCATCGTTTGCCTCCAATATTCCGCCCCGATTTTAATTCCGTAACCCTGCAATATCTGGCTGAGCCAAAGCGTCATGTCGAAGTTTTTTGGCGGATTGAAATAATGCGCCATCATATTGAGCATTTCGGTATTGCCGTCCTCCTTTTCCAGGCCCGATCGCTGGTGCCATTTCATCACCGGAGTCAAAACCGAGGCGCGGTCCTCCGGCGCGGTAAAGGCGCGGACGGTTTTGGGTTCTGGAAACGACTGATAGCCGAACTCGCTCATAAAGCCGGTCAGCGAACGGTAGGCATCGAACGTTTTTGGGCCGTGCCAGACCGCCCAGTAATGGGTATCGCCACATTCGGGGCTGCCCGAAACGTAAGTGGCCTGGGGCGCCAATTCGGCGACCACCCGTGCGATTAAATCCTTGAAAAGTTTGTCGTAATCCGCCTGGCCCATGCTTGTATCGCTCCAATCCTTGCCAGTCATCAGGCTGATTTCATTGTTGCCGCACCACACGCCTACGCAGGGGTGATGCCGGATTCGCCGGACATTTTCCCGGGCCTCCAGGCGGACGTTGTCCATAAAGTCCTGGCCAAATGACGGCTGGGCCGAACAGGCAAATTTAAAATCCAGCCAGACGCAAATGCCCGCTTCATCGCACGCGTCGTAAAGGGCCTCTTCTTCATAATAACCGCCGCCCCAAAAGCGGATCGTATTCATGTTTACGGCCGCCGCGTCGCGGACATACCGTCGCAAAATTTCCGGCGTGACGCGATTGGCAAATGAATCGCACGGAATCCAATTGCCCCCGCGCGCAAAAAACGGGATGCCATTGACTTCGAAATGAAGCGGGTGTTCTTCTTGCGGCAAAACGATTTTCAACTGACGCAAACCAATGCGTTTGGTGGCGCTGTCAATGAGATTGCCGTCCGGATCGGCGAGGTCAACGCAGACATTGTAAAGGGGTTGCTCACCCATGCCGTTAGGCCACCACAAACGGGCGTGTTTGATGGACAGTTGGCCCCGGCCTTTGCCATCGGCAAGGGGAATCCGGGTCGAGGCAATCTCCCGGTCAGGATTCGAGGTGTCGAACACGGACACCCGGGCCTGGAAAGGCGGCCCGCCGCCCTTGATGAGTTCCGCGTTGATTTCAACATCCAGGCCCACTGTTTTGCCGGAATGATTTTGCAGGATGAGGACGTCGGCGATGCGGCCCTGGTTAAATGTTTCGAGGCTGATTTTCTTCCAAATGCCGCAGCCCGGCAGGCACGGACCCCAATCCCACCCAAAACTGCACGGCTCTTTTCGCACATAGGCCCGGCCCTTCGGCTCATGCGATCCGATCCATTCGTAGAGAGCGCGACGGCTTTCGCCCTTGGCCATTGTTGGGTAGGGCGACTCGAAGGCAATTTCAATCTCGTTGCTTCCGGCGGCCAGCGCGTTCTTCACGTCGAATTCCCAGATGCGGAACATATTGTTGGATGTCCCGATTTTTTGGCCGTTGATTTTGATGCTCGCCAGCGTGTCCAGCCCTTCGCATCGCAGCAGGACGCGGTCGTTTTTTAAAATGTCATTGGGCACGTCAAAGGTTCGTTTATAGACCCAGTTGCTTTTGCCGACCCACTGGAGCGAGCCTTCGTTGTCGCGATAGAACGGGTCGGGGATGCGTTTGGCGGCCAGCAGATCGGTGAAGACGTTGCCCGGAACGTTGGCCGGAAACCAATCGCTCTTGCCGGCTTGCGAAACCTGCCAGGCGCCGTTGAGATTCAATCGCCGCGGCGACGGCAGTTCGGCGCCTTTACAAAACGAAACCAACGGTTCCCACAGGCAAACGGCTCCAGTGGCAAGCGTGGTGGTGATCAAGAAATCCCGTTTGTTCATTTTT
>JBOHXA010000069.1:0-1636 GCA_050737335.1 Limisphaerales bacterium
GTCCCATTGCGCGTATTTTACCGCATCGCGAAAGCTTTGGCGGTTTCATAGACCCTGACGTATTCCCGGACCGTTCGTTCCCAGGAAAAATCGCATTTCATTCCATTTTTTCGGTACCGCTCCAGCAAATTCGGATGCTCATAAAGCGCCAGCGCTTTTCGGATGGCTCGCGCGAGCGCACGCGGGGAATATTCAGAAAATTTGATGCCATTGGCCCGCGCTTTATTTTCGGTATAATCCACGACGCTATCGTCCAGGCCGCCGGTGGCGCGGACAATGGGAACCGTGCCATAGCGCAAACTATACATTTGGTTCAAGCCGCTCGGCTCGTATCGCGACGGCATCAGATAGAAATCGCAACCGGCTTCAATTTTGTGCGAAAGACTCTCGTGGTAGCCGAACTTCGCGGCAACTTTGTTTGGAAACCTTCGTGACAGTTCGTGGTAACCATGCTCATAAGCGGGCGAACCGGCGCCCAACAAAACAAATTGCATATCGGCGCTCAACATTTCTTCAAGAGCGGCCAGTTGAATATCAATTCCTTTTTGTTCGGCCAGCCTCGAAATTGTTCCGAACAACGGCGCTGACGTCATCGGAAGGCCCATTTCCTTTTGCAATTCCACTTTGTTGATTTTTTTTCCGGCTAACCGGGTGCTCGAATAATGCGCCTCGATATGGGCGTCCGTCATCGTATTCCATTCCTCATAATCCACGCCATTAAGGATGCCTGCCAGTCGCGCCTGCCGTTTGCGCAACAACCCATCCAGGCTGCAGCCGTATTCCTCGGTCAAAATTTCGCGCGCATAGCGCGCGCTGACGGTGGTCATCATGTCCGCCAGCGCAATGCCCGCCTTCAAACAATTCAGATGCCCAAAATATTCCGTGGTGTCCATGGTGAAAAATTCCGGCGGCAGGTTGGTAAGTTCAAAGGCTTTGGCCGGGAAAATTCCCTGGTAGGCGAGATTATGGATCGTCAGGCACGTCGGAGGCGTGTTCCCCGACCCTTCGGTTCTTTGCCGTTGAAGCAGCGCGGGAACCAGGCCCGTTTGCCAATCATGAACGTGAATCACATCCGGCCGCCACGGCAGGTAACGCGCCAGATGGACGACGCACTTGGAAAAAAAAATGAAACGTTCGGCATTGTCGGCATACGCCGTGTCGTCCTCCATGTACAGTCCATTTCGGTCATAAAAATCCGGCTGGCGGACAAAATACACCGTGAAGTTCTTTTCCACGGCCAAGGAAAACAATTCCGCCTGAATACGTTGGGGTCCCAGAGGCAAGTCAAACCACCAGTCTTCGCGGCGAATTTGCGGAAACTGTTCATGAATTCCGCGATATAGCGGCGTCACGATGCGGGCCTCATGTCCGGCTCGGGCCAGGGTCTTGGCCAGCGCCCCGGCCATGTCCGCCAGACCGCCGGTTTTCGAATAAGGATAGACTTCGCTGGCCGCGATCAGGACGTTCATTCGCGGCCTCCGGCAAAGTTGTGGAATGGTCTCATGATTCGCGCGCAAAGTTCGAACGGTCAGGCGAAGCTCACGTCGTCGTCGGAGCGATTTTATCCGTTTTCAAATACGGCTGAAGCGCCGCGGGAATGGCGACGCTCCCATCGGGCCGTTGCCAGGTTTCAATG
>JBOHXA010000070.1:0-5573 GCA_050737335.1 Limisphaerales bacterium
GTGCGCCCGCTGCCGCCGTGGACGCTGTTGTAGGCGCGGGCAATGCGCGTGAGAGAATCCATCAGCACGAACACGTCCTTGCCCCCTTCCACCATCCGCCGACAACGCTCGATCGTGAAGCGTGAGAGCCGCACGTGCGTTTCCAAATCCATGTCGTTGGATGAGGCCACGACCTCGGCTTTGACGGAGCGTTGAAAATCAGTCACTTCTTCCGGGCGCTCGTCAATGAGCAGCACCAGCGCAAAAACTTCCGGATGGTTGGCCGTAACCGCGTTGCAAATTTGCTTCAGGATCGTCGTCTTGCCGGTGCGCGGCGGCGCCACGATCAGTCCCCGGGTCCCTTTGCCAATCGGCGTCACCAAATCAATGACGCGGGTTTCGATTAAATCCTGCTTGGTCTCCAAATTGAACTTTTCTATCGGGTCAATCGTGGTCAGGTTTTCAAATCGCACGGCCTTGGTGTATTCCTCAAAGGCCATGTCATTGACTTTATCCACCGACTTGAGTTGCGGACTGGTCCCCCGGTGAGGCGGTTGCGTCGGGCCTTCAATGAAACTCCCCTCGCGCAGAAAACTGCGGCGTATGGTGTCGGGTGTCACGAAAATGTCGCTCGGTTTTGGGTGATAATGGCTCTGGGCCGTCCGCAAAAAGCCGAAGCCTTTTTCGGATATTTCCAAATAGCCGGAACCGTAATTGGCGGATTTCTCGCCGTTATTCTCTGAACTGCTCATATTTTGTAACTTCGAAGGCAAATACCCGAACCAATTTTGAATGTTTTGAACCTGGGAAGCAATCCCGCGACAAACGGAATTCTTAAAACCTTCGACGCATAGTATTTACACTTAAAATCAGCTTCGCGCAAGGGATATTTTTAAATTTGTTCGGATTTTTAGCCATCCCCATGCCCCCGGCAATTCCCCGGGCAGGCCCTCTTGAGGGCTTTTTGCCCCGGCCAGAACCTCAGCCGCCCACTTCGGCCCTCGCTTCAGCCGCCAGCGCCGTGCTCAAATAACGTTCGCCGGTGGAAGGCGCGATCGTCACAATCAGTTTACCCTTGTTTTCTGGCCGTTTGGCCACTTCGATGGCCGCCACGACGTTCGCCCCGGAAGAAATGCCGCACAAAATGCCTTCTTCCTTGGCCAGACGGCGCGCCATAACGAACGCATCGTCATTTGAAACCTGAATCGCTTCGGTAATTTGAAGGTTTCCCGACGCATCCTTCAAATGCAGATTTTGTGGAATAAAGCCCGCCCCCAGACCCTGGATTTTGTGGGGTCCGGGCTTCAAGGGCTGCCCGGCCAGTGTCTGCGCGATCACCGGAGAATCTTTCGGGTCCACCGCAATCGCCACGAAGGACGGCTTCCGCGGTTTGATCACTTCCACGCAACCGCTGATGGTGCCTCCCGTCCCAACGCCCACCACGACAATATCCACCTTGCCATCGGTATCGGCCCATATTTCCTCGGCGGTCGTCTTTTTGTGGATCTCCACGTTGGCCGGATTGTTGAACTGCTGCGGAATCCAGGAGTTGGGGATTTCCTTGGACAGCGCCTCGGCGCGGGCAATGGCCCCTTTCATGCCTTCCGCGCCGGGCGTCAGCACCAGTTTGGCCCCAAGCATGGCCAGAAGCGTGCGCCGCTCCAGCGACATCGTCTCGGGCATCGTCAAAATGAGCTTGTAACCTTTGGCCGCGGCCACGAAAGCAAGAGCGATCCCGGTGTTGCCGCTCGTCGGTTCGATGATCACCGTGTCTTTTTTCAGGACGCCCCGCTTCTCGGCGTCCTCGATCATCGCCATGCCAATGCGGTCTTTGACGCTGGAAAGCGGATTGAAAAACTCACATTTAAGCAGGATTGTCGCTGGCAGACCGGCGGTCACTTTGTTCAGTTTCACAAGGGGAGTGCGGCCGATCGTCTCGACGATATTATTGTAAATGCGTCCCATAGATTCTTTTACTCTTGGTTAAAGGTTTTTAAATGTGCGCGGGCCAATGGCCGCGGAGCAAGCTTTTTTTCGTCGCGACTGCGCGGCCAGACGACGTCCAGGCCTTCCCCCAGATCGGCGGATGGCCCGTTCGCTTTTCACATATCCAGACGACAGGGCCGTCAAATTCCGGCTGATTCGCTAAAAACCTCGATCCGTGGAAATTACGAACCTATGAAGACGGGAGTTTCCCTTGCGCCGATGATCAAGCGCGTTCCATGTATTTCCCCGTGCGGGTGTCCACTTTGATCTTTTCCCCGGTTTTGATGAACAGGGGCGCCTGCACGGTAATTCCCGTTTCGAGAGTGATCGGTTTTTGCACGTTCCCCGAGGAATCGCCGCGCAAGCCCTCGGGCGCATCCTTAACCGTCAGAACGACGCTCGGCGGGATTTCAGCCGATACCGCCTTTTCCTCGACAAACGTCACCGTGATTTGCCCGTTTTCCACCAGGTAATTCCTCGCATCCCCCACAAGTTCAGCGCTTAACGTGACCGTCTCATAAGTGTCCGGGTCCGTAAAAACATAATCCGCGCCGTCCTTGTAGCTGAATTCCATTTTTTTGGCGATCATCGGCACCGGCTCGATGCGCTCCGTGGAACTGAAACGCACATCCGAGGATTTGCCCGTGCGGATGCTGCGCATCGTCGCCTGCACGAAGGCGCGCAGGTTGCCCGGCGTCCGATGTTGCATGTCCAGGACCACGCAGATGTCGCCATTATAGTTAATCGCCATTCCACGGCGGAGATCGTTTGCTGTTGCCATAAATTAATCAATCCATCCCGCGCAAAATTTGCTAAACGCGAGCCGAAAAAAATACCAGAAAAAAGACGGAAGGCAAGCGGGATTGTGTGAATAAGTCGGACTTGACGGCCACAACATTTTGGGCCATACTTTGGCGCAACCACAATTAGCTGTGGTTTTATGCGCTGTCCAAAATGCGGCTGCCCGGAAGACAGGGTGATCGATTCGCGAGCTTCTCGCGAAGGGGCGACCATTCGCCGCCGCCGCGAGTGCGAAAAATGTGATCATCGCTTCACCACCTACGAAGAGGTCGAGCATGAGGGACTCATGGTTTTGAAGCGGGACGGGCGGCGTGAGGAGTTTTCAAGGGAAAAGCTCCTGTCGGGCATCAAAAAGGCCTGCCAGAAGCGCCCCGTGGGCCTCAAAGCGATGGATGAATTGGTGGACCACGTGGTGGCCGCCGTAACCGAAAAGTACGAAAGTGAAGTGCCTGGTGAATTTATTGGAAGAATGGTCATGGACGGGTTGCGGGGATTGGATGAGGTGGCGTACGTGCGCTTTGCCAGCGTGTATCGCCGCTTCCAGGAAGCAACGGATTTTGTCCAGGAGGTGAAGAAACTCGAATCGGCAAAATGATTGCGTTAAGTTCCAACTATCTGCTGTTTCAACTGGCCAATGGCGCAAGCGTTCCCTGTTCGGCGGAGACGATTTGCGTCGAGATTGTCGGCAACCCCGAAACCTGCGTTGACCCGGAAATGCTGCGACAGGCCGCGGCGTCGGTTTTCCATTATTTTAAACATGATTTGGAACGCGAAACGGTCACGGTGGGCGAATTTGCCGGCGCGCTGGAACGGGCCTTGCGCGCGTTGGGCCTGACGCTTCATCCAGAAGATCGCCACCGCCAGGTTCTGGAATCGGACCTGGCCCTGTTGGCGCGGGAACAGGGAGTGAACCTCGAACTTTTCTTCTTTCCACGGCTGAGGAACGAACTCCGATTTCAGCTCCGGCAATCGCCCCGGCTGTTGCGGTTCCGCGGATTGCGCGGCTGTGTCAAATCCCTCGCGCGCGCCCGGCGCTGGAGCGCCCGATGCGAACAATTGCAGGAACAGATCGTCGAATATCTCCGCCAGTGCCTCAGTGCCGAAGCCGGCGATTGCGCGCTGGTCGTCGAATGAGCGGCCATGAGCCGAACCCTCTTTGAAAAAATCGTCGCCCGTGAGATTCCCGCGGCGATCGTCTATGAAGACGACCTGGTCCTGGCCATCCGCGACATCAATCCTCAGGCGCCCGCGCATCTGCTGGTCTTCCCCAAAAAACCGATTCCACGAATTGCCGAAGCCGCGCCTGACGACTCGAAAGTGCTCGCGCATTTGCTGCTTAAGGCCGCCGAAATCGCGGAAAAGGCCGGACTGACGCGGGACGGCTATCGCCTCGTGATCAATAACGGCCCCAATGGCGGCGAAACGGTTCCGCATTTGCACGTGCATATCCTGGGCGGGCGGCGCATGCAGTGGCCGCCCGGTTGAAAGGCGACGTTACCTTTAATCCTTCCTGAAGTCCCCGGCGAAAATTCCAGCCATTTTCCAGCCGCTTCGCAGATTTCCAATGCTCCCCTCACGGTCGCGGCTCTGCTAACGGTTTTCTTTCCACTTTCTGGACGAAACAGGTCCTCTGGGGTGGCAGATTACCAAAAGTTCCAAGCCGCGCTTCACATTGGCCTCATTTATGCTGTGCAAGGCGGCTGTTCCGGCGCATTGAATTTTTCCGAAAGGCACGCATGAACGGAGCCGCAAAAAAGATACTTTTAGTTGAAGACGAACCGGTGGCAAAGTCGCTCTACCAGAAAAGGTTACAGAGCGAAGGATTTATTGTCTCAGTCGCCGCGGACGGCGAAGGCGCGTTGAACGACCTGTCCAAGGCGCAGGTGGACCTGGTTGTATTGGATTTGACATTGCCCGAAATCAAAGGAGAGGAGGCGGTAAAACAGATTCGTGCCAATGACCATTTGAAGACCGCGCCAGTCTTGATCCTTTCAAACGCCTATATGACGGAGATGTCGCAAAAAGCCATGGAGTCGGGCGCCACGCGGGGCCTTTTGAAAACCGAATGCACGCCGGCGCGCCTGGCCGAGACCGTTCGCGATCTTTTGGGATTTCGTTCCGCGTTTGATCTGACCAATTCGCCGGTCAATGACGACAAAACAATTAAAGAATTTTCGGACGCCGCCGAGCGGGCGCTGGCCGACGAATTGAAGCTGAAGGAGACCCGCGAAGAATTTATCAAAAAAGCCCCCTCCGATATCGCCCGTATCCGCGAACATTGCCGCGCATACGTCAAGGACGCCAAGTCGGCCGGGACCGCCCCGGGCTCGGAACCGTTGGGACACCTCTATCAGCATGTCCGTTTTTTCGCCACCCGCGCCGGATTGTCAGGGTGCGTGCCCATCGCGCTGGTGGCCAATGCGTTTGAGGCTTTGCTCTTCGACGTGCTCTTCAAGCCATCGCGCGCCACCCCATCCATCTCGCAAACCTTTGCCCAGGCGGTGGATTGTCTGGAACGTTTATGCCAGGCCAGGGACGGTGGCGTGCGGGACATCATTCCCAGGGCCAAAATACTGGTGGTGGATGATGACGCCGTCTGCAACCTGGCCATGGGCTCCGCCCTCAAGCGCGCCCACTTTGAACCGACGGCCATTGAAGACCCGGCAAAGGTGATTCAACTGGCCCAGTCATCGCAGTTTGACATGGTGTTGTTGGACATCAATATGCCCGGAGTCAATGGCTTCGAATTGTGCAAAACTTTGCGCTCGCTGCCCCAATATAAAGAGACGCCGGTCCTCTTTATCACC
>JBOHXA010000071.1:0-4703 GCA_050737335.1 Limisphaerales bacterium
CTCCCTCACGGTCGCGCCTTCGCAACGGAGATCCGCGCGTGAGCAAGCGGACACGAGCGTTGCTTCCACCACTAATCGCTCCCTCACGGTCGCGGCTCAGATGGGAAGCGCGCAACGGAGACCCGCGCGTCAGCAAGCGGACACGAATGCAGGTTCGACGACCAATCGCTCCCTCACGGTCGCGGCTCGGATGAGAGATGCCCAACCGAGACCCGCGCGTCAGCAAGCGGACACGGGTGTTGCTTCCACCACTAATCGCTCCCTCACGGTCGCGGCTCAGATGGGCATGGCGGCGTCGAATCGCAAATCAAACGGCGCCTTCACTCTTGTCGAAATCCTCGTCACCCTGGTCCTGCTGTCATTGATCGTCCTGGCGCTGATGGCGGTGTTCAGCGGCATCCAACGCGCCTTTCGCGCCAGCCTCACCCAAACCGACACTTTGGAGGGCGGACGCGCCGTCATGGACCTGATCGCCAACGATATGGAAAACATGACGCCGTCGTATGGGGCTTTCTACGCCGTGTATAATCCAAATACCAGTCCGCCATTAAACACTTTCGGGCCGGTTAATTTCAGCGCCCAGTCGGTGGCTTATAGCTCTCCTCCTTCGCCGCTTTATCAGCCGCTGATCAGCAGTCCGACGGGGCGGATGCGCACCAATATCCTTGAAAACATTTTTATTCTCAGCAAAGACAACATCAACGGCGTTCGAAGCTGGATTGGCACCGGTTATTCGGTTTCAACGAATCTTCCCGACGGCACGCTGTATCCCTTGTTCCGCTTTTACATGACCACCAACGCGTCGTCGGGTTTTCCCGGCGCGCTGGACCTTTACACCAACTTTGTGGGATGTAATTACACCAACAGCACGCAATGGAGCCATTTGATGGACGGCGTGGTGGACCTGACGGCCCGGGCCTATGATACCAATGGAGTTTGGATGACCAATGGCTATACCTTTCCGCTGAGTTTCCACGTTCAAAATGTGTTTGTTTTGGGAAGCACCCTGGGCGAAAGCCAGCTCTGGTTTGGCAGCAACGCCGTTCCCGCTTCCGTTCAAATCGAGATGGGCACGCTTGAAGACCGCGCGCTGGAGCACGCGGAGGGATTAAGCGGCGTCAACCAGAGCAATTACCTGGCAAACGACGCCGCCCAGGTCCATATCTTCCGACGGCGCGTCTGGATACGCAACATGGACCCAACGGCATACCAACAATGAAAACTCGAGGAAGGACGACAGAGAACGGACGGACGCGGCGTGGCCAAACGGGTCTCGCGCCGGCGGACCGCGCCGCAACGCGGCATCAACGCAAATCTCAGAGCGGCATTGCTTTGATCATCACCCTCATCCTGCTTTCGGTTACACTCGTCATGGCCATCGCCTTCCTGGCGATCAGCCGGCGCGAACGCGGCTCGGTGAGCACCACCGAAGACACGGCCACGGCCAAATTCGCCGCCGACGCCGCCCTGGCCCGGGCCGAGTTTCGCATTGTTTCCCAAATCGAGGCGACGACCAATCCCTACGTCCAGGGCCTGGTGGTTTCGACCAATTATATCAATCAGAACGGCTTTGTGCCTGGGAATTTAAGTGCGACGAATGTCAACTACGACCACGGCTTTAATAATAACACGCCGTTGACTCCCGACCAATTAATTCAAAACATCGCCAATCTCTATTACAACCCGCGCCCGCCTGTTTTCTACTCAAACGATTTCCGCTTTTATCTCGATCTGAATCGAAACGGGATGTATGACACCAATGGGTGGGTGGAGGACCAGAACGATTTTGGGACAACGAATGGTCTTGGCACATACAGCTTCGAGGTTGGGGATCCGGAATGGATTGGCGTTCTGGCGCATCCTGACCAGCCGCACGGCCCGAATAATCCGTTCATTGCCCGGTATTGCTTCATTGCCGTGCCGGCCAATTCGCTGGATTTGAATTATATTCACAATCAGGCGATGGACGCGGGCGAGTTCGTGGTAAACGCGCCGTCAACCGGCGTGGACGGCTACTCGCGCGACCAGGGCGTTGGCACCTGGGAAATTAATCTCGCGGCTTTCCTGGCGGATTTAAATACGAACCGATGGGACCCGCAAACGCCGGGACCGTCTTATTTATATCCGGAGGGCCCGGTAGCGCCGAATGGCTTCGGCGCGAGCGTGGCTTTCGACGATGCTCGCGCGCTGGTGGCCTGGCGATACCATAACACTTACACCCATCCGTTTCTGTCCAGCGCGGACGATCTTTTCGGCGGCCCCGCCCCCCCCGGTTGGGGCAACTTCGCCTTCCTCTACAGCGGGATAGATTATTACAGCCTCGGCCAGCAATATACGCTTGATACGAACTTTTATGACTATGGAGATCCAACGACGCTTCCCTGGCTCGGCGCCCCATTGACCAATGACTTCTTCAGTTCCCCATCGGAACTTTTCAACGTCAGCCAATCCAGCATGGATTTTGTGACCAACCTTTATTCGGCGGGCACGAACCGGTCCACCTACGATCGTTACACTTTTTATCGGATGCTGGGCCAGATTGGAACGGACACTCAGCCGCCATCGGGCAAGGTCAATCTCAATTACCAAAACGCCATCGTGAGATATGATACCGCCGATGACGCGACGTATCCGGCGGCGTCGGCTGTCCCCACGAGCATCACGATCGTTCCGAACATGGAGACGAATTTCCTTTCCTGGAATCCCGAGGATTTCTTCACCGTGGCCGCGGACAAATTATTGCGCGCCTATAGCACCCAATGGTTCGAAGAATCGCCATCAAATTATATTCAAACCTATTACGGCATTCCCTACGGTTATTGTTACACGAACCTCGACGGCATGAACGTGACCAACGTTCAGTATTACGGCCAGACCAATGAGATTCCCTACTTCGGCATTACCAATATTCCGGTGTATGTGAACGGCTCCTTTGTTTATTCGCCGGCCATCAATCGCCTCCTTCAGCTCGCGGCGAATATTTATGATGCGTCAACGTCCGGCACGAACTATCCATCCGTGTTTCGCCCGATCTTTTACAAGACGAATGAATATAATTTTTTCCTAAGGCAAAGTTTTGAGAACGTCTATGTCAAAGGTTATCAGTACGTTACTAATGTAATAGCGGACGGGACCAACGATCGAATTTTCGCCTCTCCCGTGGAAGTGACCGACCCGCGATTGCCATTTGGCTACAGCACCACCAACGTTTGGGGAGTGCCCTGGATCATCGGCGCCAAGAAGGGATTTCCAAATTTAAACCAGTTGGAGGTTGAAAATTGCATTTTTATCGAACGCGAATTGCAGATGAAAAAGCTGACGCTCGACCCGGCGACGATGTTCGCCACCAACCAGATGTATATCATGGCCATTACGAACTATTTTGGCGCCAACGATTGGAATTCTTATGCCGAAACCTATAATAACAACGTCATCATTGTGGCAAACGATACTGTTTCCATCGGGATGACCTGGACGAATGATTCGAATCTTCCAGCCGTGAATAATCCCGGAAAAAGCTCATCTTTTGTCAACGCCTTATTTGCGGCTACAAAGACCAATATCGGGCCTTGGAGTGGACAGGCATCGGTCATGATGTTTGGCACGAATGTATATTCTTACGACCTGACCATTCCCGCCGGCATTCCCGGCGGTGCCACCGCGCCGGAAGGGGGCACATTCGAAACCGCTCTCATGAATTCGTCCTATCCGACGTTTCTGAGCTTCGAAACCAATGCGGCATTCGTCTATTATTACGGTCCCAGTTCGAAGACATTCAATTCGTCCTTGGGAACCTTTACGTTCAATCCTCCCTGCTTTATCCCAACTTTTCTGGACCCGTCAAATTATATGGATGTCGGCACGCCGCCATTGCCGCAAATGACGTTATGGGTGACGAATCATTTGCAGGCTTATATGGTTGACAGCGTGGGCCACATCCTCGATTACGTGCAACTTGGCGGGATGAACAACAACATGAACGTCAACCAGGCGGTCGCGGACAACACCCGCGGTTATGGCGATGGGCTTTGGAGCACGAATCTCTTTCAGGGCGACACGCCGCAGGGCGTCAATGAACAGATTCTGACCTCACAAATCGGCGGGACTGTTCCCCCTGAAGACGCCGATGGCGGGGGTTGGGTCAATACTCCGGTCCCTGGCGCGTACGATACCGGTCCCGCGGCGCAACAGGCGTATTTTTCCGCCTTTCTCAGCGCAAAGAACTACGCGCCTTACGCCAACGCCGCAGGCGGATACGTCACCAATTATTTGACGACCATGCAGCTTCCGTTTACTCCGACGCGCACGGTCGTGCAAAGATTTGTTTATGCGGCGAATGATCCTTTGGTTCACTACATGACCCAGGACCTTTACGATTCTGTGGATTCGACCAATAATTTGGTGCTCGACAATCCGCCGCTTCAAAAGCTCTGTCTTCCGAGTGATCGGTATATGCCCTGGGGAAGCGACGATGGTTTGGCGAAGGCGACCTTTGGCACGATACCGGTCGGCCAATTCTCGAGCGGTTACGATCTCCGCTATAGAGACCCGCTGGTGATGGGGTCGGACAATTGGGACTTTCCGACCAACAAATATCCGACCGTCGGCTGGCTTGGCCGGGTTCATCGCGGAACGCCCTGGCAAACCGTCTATTTGAAGGCTCCGGATGTTCTGGCCGAGATTGGCGCAGGCGTTGACGTTGG
>JBOHXA010000072.1:0-2702 GCA_050737335.1 Limisphaerales bacterium
GAGCAACGAACCGTATATAATAAAATATCGCAACGGCCACGATCACCAACCCCGCCAGGCCCCCGTAAATCCAACGGAAATATTTTCGTTTTCGGGACGGCGGCGGGACGGCGGGTTCCTGGGCGGCGCGCTCAGCGGTGCTTGGATTCTCCTCCATAACTAGTGTTCTCCGTTCAAAACACGCTTATGGTAATGGCGATCATGGCCACAGTCAACGCCACGGCAGCAGGCGCGCAGGCGTCCTCCCCGATCCAGGCCCCATCCGCAAACCGTTTCCGCCTCGGCCTCGCCGGACAATTGGCCGCGCAACGGTTCGATTCCGGCCGCTCGCCTCCAGGCTCTAACTATCAACCCCTCTGGCACGCCCGCTGCAAACTCATCGCCCGTATGGCCACCGCCGCGGCGCAGGCGACTCCCCTTCGCTCCGCCCCGGCTCGTGCCATCGAGACCTTAAAAACTTCACTCGGCGCTTGACCGTGCCCTCATAGGAGGCGAATGGCCATGCCACCATATTGGAATTGGCGCATCACTCGGCTTCATCGCCTCCAGTTTCTTGATATAATTGGTGCGGACAGTGTCCTGGTAGGTAAATTCCGCGTCATCGAACCACAAATAAGAAATCAACCGCAGATCCCCCGTGAGGCCGTTAGTCTGGCGGTTTGCATATTGCTCCGAGTATGCAACGACGTTGAGATCGTCAATTCCGTCATGCAACCCCAGCGATACGCTGGCAACATCGCTCCCAATGTAGCTCCAAAAGCCAATGAAGGTTGGTTGCAACGTTGCGATGACGGGCGGAAGTTTTGGGTCTTTGGGATCAATGACCTCGCTCCCGTAATGTCGGAACGAGTTGCCATTGGTCATGACTTCTCTGCACGCGGCCAACAGCGCGGCATAGTCAGTCCGATACAGGATCTGAACCCGCTTTGAATTCGCCTCCTCGACATCATTCCATCCCGCAATGGCAGGGATAATAAAATATGTGGCCGCCGGCAATCCCCACACGATACGCCTTCGGCGCGATCTTCATGTTTGAAATTCTCTCAGCGGCAGTATCCATAGTTTTTCAACGGGCGGCTAAAGTTTGCGGACCATGATATTGCGGAACCAGAGCTTGACGTGCGATTTGCCCTTGTCCTCCGTGCCCTGCAATGAGATGTGGCCGCTGTGATAAGCGGCAAAACCGGGCCAATGGGCGAATTTGCTGCCGGAGACGAGTTGCTTCCATTCCGGAGTCCAGAGCTGTGTGTCCACAACTCTGTGGCCTTCCATGAAGAACTGAACATGGCCGTGGTCAACGATGATTTCGTAATGGTTCCATTGGCCGGCGGGCATGACCCATTCGTATGGGACGGGAATGAGGCCGAACATATCACCCGCGCGCTCAAGAAGAGTGCGGCTGTCCGGCTCGGTGGAGGCGAGGTCGGCAATCTGCATTTCGGGGCCGGTCTGGTAGGTCTGGTGGTATTTGGGGGATTCGTGGACGTCGAACATGATGCCGCTGTCAATTCCAGGCTTGGCCCTCCAGTCAACCTTGAGGTCGAAATTGGTGTATTGCTCGTCGGTGACAAGATCGGCGAAGTCGGCGAATTTGGCCGCGGACGGTTTCTTAAGCTGGATGGAACCCTCGTGGACGGACCAGTCCTTGCCGACGCCGTGTTCGCCATACGAGTGCCAGCCATTGAGGTTTTTGCCGTTGAAGAGAAGCTTCCACCCTTCCTGTTCTTGCCGCGGGGTTAGCGTGTTGGGTTTTTGCCGCGCCTGCGCAATGGGGCAGATGACGCACGCGGCCAACGCTACGACCGCGATGCGAAAAAAAATTCCGCTAGTCATGGAGCCATGACGTTTGCTGATAACAACTTGCTTTTTCATTGGCTAACCGAACGATAGTGGCCTGAAGAGCATGAGATCAATGAAAAAGACGTTTCGCAATCACGGTTCAACTGGGATTTTCGGCTGGGGCGGGCGGAACAACAGGTTTCATCAACCTGCACCTTGATTTTGGCAAATTCCCGACGGGCCGCCGCGATGTTCCAGTCGCAACGAGAATAAAAGAAGCCGAATTCTGCAAGAGTGGTAAGCTGCGCAAAGCCCTTGCATGAACAAAATGTTCCGTGAATTGACGACAATATTTCAACGGCTCCGCCATTTCTGGCCAGGTCCCACGCCTGCTTTTGCCAGCCCCCGCACTTGTCGTAAGCACTCCCAAAATTTCATCCGTTCGTCCCGAAAATGTTTGACTGTCAAATATCCGCATTTGGGCGCCCTTTGCGGCCGGTGGCGATCTGGCAAAAGCGGAATTGATCATGCTGTTCAAAAACGCATGGAACTGCGAAAACCAACGATATTGATTGCGGATGACAATGCGAACGACCGCCTTCTCATGCAAAAAGCATTCTCGAACATCGGCGTCAGCGAGCCGGTTAATGTCGTTTCCGATGGTGCGGAGGCAACCGAATATCTCAAGGGCATCGGGCAATATGCCGACCGCAAGCGATTTCCATTTCCCAACCTCCTTTTTCTGGATTTGAAAATGCCCAGGATGGATGGTTTTGAATTTCTGCGTTACATCAGGAAACATCCGAACTTGATGGTGATTCCAACCATCGTCTTCACTTCATCGGAGGATTTGGACGACATTAAACAGGCCTACATCCTTGGAGCAAATTCCTATATGGTCAAAGCCAAAACCCTTGATGGCC
>JBOHXA010000073.1:0-3397 GCA_050737335.1 Limisphaerales bacterium
GATTGGCCCCTATGTGGTCACCCATGATTGCAAACAAATTTCCAGCGCAATTGGCCGGCCCATTCTCGGCATCCTGGGAATGGACGTGCTCCAAAACTATTGCATCCAACTGGATTTTGCCGCCCGCAGAATCCGGTTTCTGGACTACGACCATGCGGACAAAGCCCGTTGGGGCATGCCTCTGGCCCTCGTTGACGTCGGCGATGGCTGTGTGGCCATCAACGACAATCTTGCCGGCGCCAGCGGTCCGGGATCGCTCATTGACACGGGCTACAATCAGGACGGCTGGCTTGAGCCAAAAATTTTCCAGCAGTGGACAAACCAGGCCGCGCCGCCTGGCAGTGGCCAGGCGCATTCACCCGATGGCATTCTGGGCGGGCACATTTATCCGGCGGTTGATTTGCGCCGTGTTGATCCCAAACTTCTTTCCACCGGCGATACTCACATTAAAATCAACGGCATCGGCCTTCGCTTCCTGGCGCGGCATCTGGTCACCCTGGACTTTCCCGAGCAAACGCTCTACCTCAAGCGCGTCAGCGACCTTCCGCTGATTGAGAAAGACCTAGGCCCGGAAAAAAAATCCGCGTCCAAATTCCTGAAAACACTCGAAACGGCCGGCAAACTCCCGGGCTGGTCAAAAAAGGATACCGTTGCCGGGGACCGTGTGATGGTTCGTTACATGTATCCTCGCAGCCTTGTCTTTGATATTCCTAAAAGCGGCGATTCTTGCATGTATCACTACACCGTTTCGCGCGTGCCGGGTCAAAGTCCCTGGAAATTGAGCCGAGCCTGGAAAACGGACGCCGACGGTAAAATTCTCAAGGAATTTCCCCTCCGATGACGCCTGCCCAATCGCGAATATCTTGACAGATGCGCTTCTAAAAAATTAACCTCCAGCGCAGTGAAAATTTTTGCCGTAATCCTTGTCCTTCTTTTGCCATTCCCGGCGGCTGTCTCCGCGCAAGCCATCCCGGGTCAAACCGTCGAAACCCTCGTTTGCATCCGGCATGGTGAAAAGCCGCCAGGGGGCCTGGGCCAACTCACCTGTCGCGGCCTCAATCGCGCCCTCGCGTTGCCCAAGGTCCTGTTGAAAAAATTCGGCACTCCTCAATTCGTTTTCGCGCCCAACCCAACCGAAAAAGCGGACCCCGGCGGTTACTATTACATTCGTCCCCTCATGACAATCGAGCCAACGGCCATTCGCTGCGGTTTGCCCGTCAACACCGAATTCGGCTACCGGGAAATCAAGGGCCTTGAAGCAGAGTTGGAAAAGTCGCCCTACCAAAACGCCACCGTCTTTATCGCCTGGGAGCACGGGTTCCTCGATAAATTTGCAAAGAGCCTCGTCAAAGACAACGGCGGCAATCCCAGGCGGGTCCCACCCTGGCCCGGAAAAGACTACGATAGCATCTTCGTAATCAAAATCACGCGCGTTGGCGCGCGCGCCTCCGTCACCTTTGCCATGGAACACGAAGGCCTCAACCACCTGAGCGACAATTGCCCCGACTAGGGCCGCCTTTCGCAGGAGGCGAGGCTGGCCCGCCATAGCCCCGCAATGGACGGCGGAGGGTGACGACCCTCTGACTTGTCTGAATTTCATGGCAATACAACCTGCCATGGTAACAAACAACAACGCTCGCCAATTCATCCGCAAGCACCTTTGAAAAGCTGTGGAATTGATAGTCCCTCGCGTGGTCGCCCGCCGCTCCCACCGCGAAAAGAAATGGCGGCGCGGTCCGCGGGACCATGGTTCCGTCCCGCTTCAACAGCCAAACCTGCGCTTCGCGATTGCCGTTTCTTTCCTTCCAGTTTTTCAGGAATCCCACCGGCACCCGCACCGAAAAGCACGAGAGTTGCTCGGTGAAAATCGCCGGGCCGGATCCGTTCAGCGCAATCTCCTGCGGACTGACAACCTTCACTTCGAGGCAATTCATGTTCATTTGCCGGCGCGCGGCCGTGACAGCCGCCAAACGCCGGTCATCGTATCCATTGAACAACCGCATTCAAAATTTGTTGCCAGAAAACTTCACCCTCCAATTCAACGTAGAAGACGACATGACGGGTCATCACCCGCCGCAGGAGACCAGGCTTGCCCGTCATAGTCCAGCAAAGGAGGGCGGCGGAGGGCAACGAGTCTCTGATTTTTCACCATCACCATTACTTGCTCGCTTTCAACAACAACTGCTCCATCCGTTGATCACCCCGTTCTCTCGCCCAATCCAAAGGTGTCTCACCTTTTCCATCCCTGGCATTGACGTCGGCCCGATGTGCCAACAGGACTTTCGCCACGTCCAGGTAACCGTGCCATGCCGCCAAATGCAGGGGCGTTATGCCCTCGTCATCCTTCACGTTCGCGTCCGCGCCGTGCGCCAGCAACAATTTCACAATGTCCCTGTGATCATACATCGTCGCCAGGTATAACGGTGATCGTCCACCCTTGGATCGGCCATTCACGTCCGCGCCATTCGCAACCAGGAGTTTGGCCATCCCAAAATAGCCGTTATCAGCCGCTTCATACAATGGCGTCCAGCCATCGAAAGCCGTGCTCGAAACCAACGCCGGCCGTTCTTTAAGCAACGCCTTGACCTTTGCCAGATTTCCCGTCCGCGCGGCGTCATTGATCTGTCCGCAAAGCGCCGCCGCGCCGCCGATCCAAATGAACAGGGCCACGATGGCCCCGCGCGCGAGGAAAAAATGAGCACCACGGAAACCGCGCCCGAAAGGCCATACGGTGGCGGGAATCCCGATGCATCGGGACAGCGTGATCGTCTCGCGTCCCGCCCTGCGGGACCGGACGGCCGGAACCGTTTGCACGGGTTCATCCGGATAACATAAGGAGCGCATAAAAGGCCATGAATCGAACGTGGCAGGGGCGGAGGCATCGGCACTGTCATCGTTTCCTGTCCCACCCTGCGGGATCGGACGGCCGGAACCGTTCGCGCATGTTCGTCCGCGCTCTGACTTACCTGTTCATGAACGTCGCGTCAACCATTTCCGAGCGGACTCGCCTCTCGTTCGCCAAGGCTACGAAGGGCAGGCGTCCGCTGCTACGGGAAGAGCGGAGTTCATGGGCCGTGAGATCGTCTGAAAAGAACAGGGAAATTTCCTATGAAGCGTTGCCTGGTGGGCCGGGCAGCGAGCAAGGCCGCACGTTTGTTCCGCGAAGGAGTCAGAGCGGACTCATGTCCGCTGCTACGCCCTCCTTTTTCGTAGCAGCCTCGCGTGAGCGCGCTCCAACCAAATTCGAACGGGCTTGAGAACCAAAACCGGGAAAACAGGGCCAACTCATGTCCGCTGCTACGCCCGCCTCGCTTTCGTAGCAGCGTCGCGTGAGCGCGCTCCAACCAAATTCGAACGGCCTTGAGAACCAAAACCAGGAAAACAGGGCCAACTCACG
>JBOHXA010000074.1:0-12239 GCA_050737335.1 Limisphaerales bacterium
GATTCTTTTCCTGACCGGTTGCCGGCCCGGTTCGCGGGAAATTACGGCGCTTTACATGACTGGAGTCTATGCGGATTCGGCCCGGACACTGGCCGCGCAATTCGAGCGTCAAACGGGCATCCGGGTCAACATTGTGTCCGCGCCGTATCTCACACTGCACGAGAAGGAGCTTACCGAGTTGCTCAATGGCAGCCGCAATTACGACGTCATGCAGGTTGCCCAGCAATGGGATGGACAAATTCTGCCGCACTTGCTGCCGCTGGACGGCCTGATTGACACGAACACCTCCTATCTGAACGATTTTATCCCGCAGATTCGTCAGTCATGCGGAGAATTGGATGGCCGGACCTATGGATTGCCCATGGCCGCCGATGCAATCACGCTTCTTTATCGCACGGACGTATTTGCGGCGCGGGCCGCGGACTTCAAACGACTCACTGGACGAACGCTCGAACCTCCGCAAACATGGGACGATTATCTTCAGTTGGCCCGTTTTTTCAATTCCGAGTCTCTTTACGGCAATATTATCATGGGCTTGAAAGAGCAAAATTTCACGCTTTGGTCGGGGATTTTTTTCGGCATGGGCGGCCAGTTGGTGGACGAGCGCTGGCGGCCTGTGCTGAACTCAGACGTGGGTGTCCGAAGTTTACGCCTGTTTGTGCGGATGTTTCAGTGCGCGCCCGCCAATGCACAAACCCTGGGCGTCGAAAAGGCCAACGCTTTGTTTCTTCAAGGCTGGGGCGCGATGTACCTGACATGGCCGAGCCTGATCTGGGAACAGATGCAGGACACCAACCTCTGCCGGGTATCCGGCAAAGTCGCTGCCGCCGTGATTCCGGGCGCCAGACCGCAGGTCAGCGCATGGTCTCTTGGCATCAATGGCAATTGTCCCGCCGCCGACGCGGCTTTTAAATGGGTCGTCTTTTACCTCAATAATGCGAATACCAAGCGGCTTCTGTTGGAGTATGGCAAAGGTTCGCCACGCGTGTCCACGTATCAGGATGCCGAATGTCGAAAAAAGGTTTTTTACCTGCCGGAGGTCAGAACCGGATTGGAAAGCGGCATACCGCGTTTTCGCATTCCCCCCTCGCAGGAACTTTGCGATTATTTGGATGACCAAATCTCCCAGGCTGTAGCCGGGCGAATCACGCCCAAAGTCGCCCTCGACCGGACTGCGGCGTATTGGCGCGCCGTTCTAAAAAAAACAGGCTATCTGCGCGAGTAATGTCGAATCCGCCAATACTCTCCGCCTTGATTTTGGCGGGTACGATTTTCTGCGCGGCGGCTCAAACCGCGGCCAAAACGCCTGTGGAGTTGCAGAAAAACCTGCAAACCGGGGCGCAAGGAGCGGTTGTCAGGCTGGATGGATTGGACCCCGGTTCCTGTCCGCGCATTTCGATGTCACAAACGTTCACTGGGGGCAGATTAATATTTTCCGATTCGCCGGAGAGCCCGACCGGGCCCGGCATCCTCTGCATGGATACAAACCTCGCCCCGACGGACCCTTCGATCGCAAATCGGATATTCGTTTATCATGTGAATGGCTGCGCTTCCGGAAAAATGAAATTCAGCGTCCTTATTAAAAACAACGGGAACTCCATCGCCGAACTGACGCTGCGACGGACTGGCGTGGCCGGTCCGAACGCAAATTATATGCTTGTCGGTGAAACCGCGGTCTATCGCTGGCTCTCGAATAGTGCGATCATAACCCGCGCTGTTTTGCCGGGCCGGATCGTTCGACTGGATACCAATTTCGATTCCATCAAGGCCGGCCCTCGCGAGCTGGTGAACGGGATCTGGGATTATACCTTCGACCAGCCGCACGCCATCATTATTAGCGCCCTCCGCCCAACGGATGACCCACTCGCCGTGACACCCCGGCTCCGATTATTGGCTCGAGATTTTCATGATCGCGGGACTTTTGATCATTGCAATAAAGTGTGCGTTCCAAGGGGCCGCGTGACGCTTGACATCGCGCGGCGGTTTCCGATAGGCGGTGATGGTGATATTTATGTGAGGGGCCGCGACAACTCGGTTTTACCCCCGGAGCCTGTGATAAATCATGGAAATTATGGAGTGCTTTACACCGTTAAAATGGACGTAATCTCGCGCGAATATCGTTCGGCGGCATTATTAATAAGTCCACAGGGCGGCCCATGGCGCGGCGCGATAAATACTGCGGCCAATTTATTGCCGGGAGGCATATTTGTCATCCCTTCCAAAGGCAAAGCGATCTTCGATTCATCCAGTGCCGTGATCGCGGCAAAATATGCCACGCGCGGCGCATGGAGCGTTTGGTTCCAATTTATGCCTGCGGGCGGGTCGTCCTTTCCGGTGGATGTAATGACCGTGCCCTTTTCACCCGGTCATTGAAGGTCCACGGGTTGTTCCTCCTGCGGAGGCGCGGGCATGGTTTAAGCGATGCAACGGGATCAACCTCGGTCCCGGGGAGCCTCTGTTTGCGGGATTGTTGCTACTTAAGGGGATGAGTGCTCAATTGAATTGGTACTTCAAGAATATTAGCGCGGCAACAGCCAGTGGAACTTTACCTATGGCGCGGTTCCCCTGATGGTTCAACCTCGTAATGCCGTTCAGCAAACTCTCGAATGGGGCGTGTCGTCGAACATTCCCAGGGATTGTCTTTACCGGTTCCAAATGTTGGCGGCCTTTGCATAATCGCAGTCCGGAATTTGCAAAATGCGCTGCTAACGATGCTTGCGCCACCCGAATTTCGCGATTCAAAATGGCGTGGTTCTTACCCGGGCCGAACCTTCAATCAAACGTGAAGCCCTGATCGTTATGCAAATGACGCCGCTGGCATGCCAGCGGCGTTCTGTATTGGTCTAATCTCATCGCCTATGACTTGCGTGCCCGCCACGCGCGGCGATTCGGCGTTGCTCCCGCGGTTTCATAGCGGCGAATCCGCGCGGCCCGCGGCGCGGTGCGCGTCCTCCCCGCGCGGCGATTTCCCGCTGTTCCGAACGGTCCATGGCCGCAAATCCGCGTGGGCGCCGATGAAAAGCGCGCCCGCCCGCCGAAGCAATCCGGCGCCGCAGTTCCCCGCTCATTGCCGCGAATCCGCGCGGCGAGCGATGGAAGGAACGTCCGCCCAATGAGGCAATTTTTCGCTGCTGTCTTGGGTTCATGGCCGCGAATCCCCGTCGCGCCCGCATCCCGCGGCGGGACCGGAAATCCAGACCGGTAGATTCGTCGTAGCGGCGCCGGCTGCGAGGCGCCCCAAATTCCATTCTGGGTGACTGCCAGCGGCTATGCGAAGCTCGTGAACTCGCCCCGGCAGTCCTAGTTTGCCGTTTTGTCTTTGTCATAAACTTACCCTTTCCCCTTGGTGCGATCTGTTTTATTGTCGCAGTCAGATAGCGTAGCTGGATACGTGCCAGCGCGGGAAACAGCCGGTCCAGGTCACTCCCATGCCCGCAGAAAAAGAAGAAGACCACGGCATCGAGGGCAGGCGTTTGGGCGGCTATTTTAGAGGGAATAGCCTTCCATATTGGGGTTTTTGCCAAGTAAAATGGTCGGAGCGACAGGATTTGAACCTGCGACGTCTTGCTCCCAAAGCAAGTGCTCTAGCCAGGCTGAGCTACGCTCCGGCGGGCTATATATTGCCAGGAACCGGCTGTGGCGCAATTGTAATCTTATTAAAATTCAATTTGCAAATCGCCATCCGAATTTGCAAAATACTGGTTTAATTAACATATGAAAAAAGCATCCTTTATTTTAATTGCATTGGCCGGAGCCGGTCTTTTCACAGGCTGCAACAGTCACCAGGCGCCCCCTGCCTCGGGCGCTACCAATAGCGCCGCAGCCACGACCAACGCCACAACCGCCACAACCGCCGAAACCGCCTCGTCGGCTACGAATATTTTAAGCACTGCAAAGAACCGCGAAAGTTATGCGTATGGCATGGCCCTAGGCAGCAGCTTGAAGAGAAACGACGTGGACATGGACCTTGACGTTTTCGTACGCGGGATCAAGGACGCAGAATCGGGCGGACCCACTTTGATGAATGAAGTTCAGATGCGGGCCGCGATCGGTGAGCTTAACAAAAGCGTGATGATGAACCGGCAGAAAACGGAGGCTGAACAGGCGCAAAAAAATCAGATCGAGGGCGAAGCCTTCCTGGCTCACAATAAAACCCAGCCGGGGGTGGTTACGCTTCCGAACGGTTTGCAATATAAAGTCATTACCAAAGGCACGGGCGCGGCGCCCGGTTCGAACGATGTAGTTACCGTAAATTATCGCGGCATGCATTTGGATGGTAAGGAATTCGATAGCTCCTACAGCCGCGGGCGTCCTTTCGAATGTAATATCGGCAGAGGAATCATTCGCGGATGGACGGAGGCTTTGAAAAGAATGAAAGTAGGATCGAAGTGGGAAATTTATATTCCGCCGGATCTGGCTTACGGGCCCATGGGGTATCGGGGCGTGATTGAACCGAATGAAACATTGATTTTTGAAATCGAGTTGCTCGGCGTCAAGGCTCCTCCAGCGCCGCCGAAAGTGCAGCCGCTCACCAGCGACATTATCGAAGTCCCATCCGCTGATCAGATAAAGAAAGGCGCCAAAATCCAAACCATCCCCGCCTCAGAAGCCGCAAAGATGCAAGAGGAGGCCAGTAAAGCCGCCACCAATAACGGCGCAACCAACAAGGCGCCATAATTCTGTGAACTGTTGATGGGGTGACGCCACTGGCCCTGTGTTGGGCGCGAGAAGAATTTGTGGTGCTTGCGATCCGATCTGAGGGGGAGCGATTGTCGCTATAAGGCCTCAGAATACAGGGGTGTTTTTCCGGGTCCTGATTTTTTGTAGCAGCGGACATGAGTCCGCTCCGGCTCCTTCGCGGAACGGTTGTGCGGCCTCGCTCGCCGTCCAGCCCGCCAGCCGACAGTTCACGGGGAGAAGATTTTTCTTTAATTGCTTTTGAACAACCGCTCATCTGAATTGTCTTTTCTAATACTGCGGAGGAACGATTAATGCTAAGAAAACGCGTATGAAACAATTGTCAAAATTTGTGTCGGGATTTGTGATCGGCGTGTTGGGCGTGGCCATTTATGCTGGCGCATTCCATTCGACCCTTTTCGCCAGGGGCCAGCTTCCACCCATTGCCGTGGACAAAACGCCCATCAACCGTTCGACATCAGGCCTCACCAGTTTTGCGCCCGTGGTGAAACGGGCCGCCCCTAGCGTGGTAAATATCTATTCGACGCGCGTCATGCACTATCACGAGTACAATCCCTTTATGAACAACCCGTTCTTCCAGCAGTTTTTTGGGAACCCCGAGGAGGGACAACGTGAATTGACCCAGCGTGAGCACATCCTGGGTTCCGGTGTAATCATCAGTCCAGACGGCTACATTCTCACCGCCAACCACGTTATCGCTGACTCCGCCGAAATCAAAATTGCTCTAACGGGCAGCAAAAAGGAATACAAGGCGCGTGTCATCGGCTCTGATCCGGAGACCGACGTGGCGGTCCTCAAGATTGACGCGGACCATCTTCCGGCGATTACTCTGGGAGACAGCAGTCAATTGGAAGTGGGAGACATTGTCCTGGCCATCGGCAATCCATTTGACATTAGCCAACCCGGGCAAACTCCGACGGTCACCATGGGCATTGTCAGCGCGCTGGGCCGAAGCGGACTGCAGGCGGACGGCCTCAATGATTACGAGAACTTCATTCAGACCGATGCCGCCATTAACCCCGGCAATTCCGGCGGAGCGCTCGTGGATGCCGAGGGACGCCTCGTCGGCATCAATACCGCCATTGAGAGCAGCAGCGGAGGCAACGAGGGGATTGGATTCGCAGTTCCCATCAATTTGGCCCGCCACGTGGCCGAACGCTTGATCAGCGGCGGCAAGGTGAGTCGCGGCTACCTGGGTGTGCAACTCGAGCCTATTACGCCCGGTCTGGCGTATAGCTTCAATTTACACACCGAAAACGGCGCGCTCGTCGGTGAAGTGGAACCCGGCTCTCCGTCCGAAAAGGCGGGCCTCAAATCAGGAGACGTTATCACCGAATTTAACGGGCAACCGATCAATGGTGTGAACGACCTGCTTCTGGCCGTGGCCGATTGCGCTCCCGGCGCAAAGGCAAATCTCAAATATTTACGCGACGGCCAGGAGCATACCGTCAAAGTGACACTGGCTGAACGACCCGGCGAACTCGCGCAAAACAATCCCCAAGAAAATCAAACCGATGCCCTTGACGGTGTCTCCGTGGCGGATATTGACTCGGATACGCGCTCACAATTGGAGATTCCCGATGACATCCAGGGCGCCATCGTGACGGACGTGACGCAGGATTCTAATGCCGACGATGCAGGCCTGCAAAAAGGCGACATCATTGTTGCCGTGGACCACCATTCTGTGAGCGACGCCGACCAGGTTGTAAATGTGTGCAAAGAGGCCAAAGGCAAATACATTCTTCTCAAAGTTTGGCGCAAACAGGGCGATGTTGCCGGCACGGAATACATTAGCGTGAACAACACCAAGGACTAAAGCAGGCGCAACGGTGGAACAGGCTGCCAGCGTCCTTGCTTTCGAAATGTTCGAGACGGCAACTCGAGCCATCAACGAGTCCCGCAATTGCATGACGCACGGGGTGGCTCCAGATATATAACGACCTTGCGCCGCTGAACGCTTTGCCGGGCAGCACTTCCCACTTGTCACTTCTTTCCGGGATGATAAGGTTTAGCGATCTACGGAACAATGCCCGTCCAATACAAAGATTATTACGACCTCCTCGGCGTTCCGCGGTCCGCCGGCGATGCGGACATCAAAAAAGCGTTTCGCAAGCTTGCCCGCCAATATCATCCGGACGTCGCTAAGGACAAAAAGCGCGCCGAGGAAAAGTTTAAGGAAATCAACGAGGCCTACGAGGTCCTCGGCGATCCCGCCAAACGCAAACGCTATGATGAGCTGGGCGCGAACTGGAAATCGGGCGCCGAGTTTCGGCCACCGCCCGGATGGGAGGGCTTCGCCGGGCGGCAGGGCAGGGGCCGGGGGGGGCCGGGGCCGAAACCCGAGGGATTCGAGTTTGGTGGAACCGGTTTCAGCGATTTTTTCGAGCAGATTTTTGGGTCAACGGGCGCTCGGCGCGGCGGTTTTTCGGGTTTTGGGAATGTTGAAGGAGAGGACGCTGTTGCGCGCGGCCGCGACGTGGAGGGTGACATCCTGGTTACGCTTGAAGAGGCCGAGCACGGCGCTGTCCGCGCCGTGAGCGTGCGCCATAGGTCCAAAACCGAAACGCATCAGGTCAAGATTCCCGAGGGCGTCACTGAAGGGCAACTTCTTCGGATTGCCGGCCGCGGCGAGCATGGCTCCGGGGGCGGCCAGGCGGGGGACCTCTACCTGCGTGTGCGCCTGGCAAGGCATCCGGATTTTGAAGTCGAGGGGCCCAATCTCATCTACGAGGCCGATTTGGCCCCATGGGAAGCGGTCCTCGGGGCTGAGATTTCGGTCCCCACCTTGGGTGGTACGGTCCATATCAGAATCCCTGCCGGAACGCAAAGCGGCCAAAAACTTCGCGTCCGCGGGCGCGGCTTGGGCCGCAAAGGCGACCTGTTCGTAGTCGCTAAAATCGCTGTCCCTGCAAACGTGTCAGATGGCGAAAGGAAGTTGTGGGAACGGTTGAAAGAAGAGTCGCGCTTTAATCCGCGAGGTTGACTGGCCCTAAAACAATCATTTTTTCCCGCGCCTGGCGCTCTTCGATAATCGTCCGGGCGAAACCGGAACGTCTCAAACCTGGAAACCGGCGGATTTCATGCTACATTCCGTGCCATGGCGGGAAACACAAGGACCATTATCATCACCGGAGTTTCGCGCGGGCTGGGCCGCGCCATGGCTGAAGAGTTCATCCGTCTGGGCCATCCTGTCGTCGGCTGCGGCCGTTCCGGGGAGGCAATCGCCGGACTTAAGAAACGATTTACGCCTCCACATGA
The DNA here is from genome assembly GCA_050737335.1 of Limisphaerales bacterium. Lineage (GTDB taxonomy): Bacteria > Verrucomicrobiota > Verrucomicrobiia > Limisphaerales > UBA11358 > UBA11358. Next base: position 7,957 of record JBOHXA010000074.1, read on the forward strand.
TTTTGCGGTTGTGGACGTTTCGTCCGATGAGCAGGTCGCGGCGTGGGCCGATCGAGTTTTGAAATCGCACGGTCCGCCAGATTTGCTCGTGAACAACGCGGCGCTAATCGCCCGGAACGCGCCGCTTTGGAAAGTTCCTGCGAAAGAGTTTTCGGACGTGATTGATGTGAACATCAAGGGCGTTGCCAACGTCATTCGCCATTTCGTCCCGGCCATGGTTGCGCGCCGCGCGGGCGTGATTGTCAATTTTAGCTCCGGATGGGGCCGGTCGGCGGATGCAGAAGTCGCCCCCTATTGCGCCACCAAATGGGCAATTGAAGGGTTGACGAACTCGCTTTCGCAAGAATTGCCGGACGGCATGGCCGCCATTCCTCTCAACCCGGGCATCATTGACACGGACATGCTCCGCAGTTCTTTCGGTAACGCCGCCAACGGGTATCCTGCTCCCGCCGAATGGGCGAAATCCGCCGCGCCATTCCTGCTAAAAATCTCCCCAAAAGATAATGGAAGGCAGATGACGGTGGGTTGATGCCGTGGCGCGGCCAAAAGTATTGGTTTATTGAACAAAAGCGGCAGTTTGCAATTGGGAAAAAAAACCGCAATATTTGCCTTCCACATGAAACACACACTCGTCGCCACCTCGTTTTTAACCTGCCTTCTCGTGACCCAACGCGCGCCTGCGCAAGAAAACTACGCCGTCGTGGGAAACGTTCGAGTGGAATTGCTGTCCGGCTCCCTGGTCCGGCTTGAATTAAAAGGTCCCGAAGGTTTCGAGGACCGTCCTACCTTTCACGTGCTCACTCGCCATTGGCCCGGGGCACTATATAATTTGAAGACCAACGGCCAGGTCGTTGCAATTGAAACGGCCAATTATGTGGTTGACGTTCCAGAAAATGCCGTCTCGCTCGACGGTGTTCAGGTCAAGGCTGCTGACGGACTTACGCTTTATCAATACAACGGCGTTTTGACGAATAGCGTCTGGCTGCCCGCGCCTTCGGGCAATCCTCAGGTCTGGTCATTTGCCGATACTCCGCGAATTGTTCCGCCACAATGGGGCTTGACTCCGGCGCCGCCCGGCAACAGGTACCACCCTCAGACGTCCGGCTGGGACCTGGACAATGACGCGCCTGACGTTTATGTGTTTGTTCCGCGCGGAAATTATTTTCAATTGCGGAGAGATTTTCTAAAATTGACGGGCCCTTCCGAAATGCCGCCGCTGTATGCGTTCGGCGCGTTTGACAGCCGCTGGCATGATTACAGCGAAGCGACCGCGCTGCAACAAATTGAGGACTACCGGGCGCGCCGAATTCCCCTCGACGTGCTGGTCGTGGATACCGGCTGGCGCATGGGCGCTTCGATTGGTTATCAGCCGAACACGAACCTGTTTCCCAATATGCCGCGTTTCTTCAAAGAAGCGCATGAAAGGCACACGCATGTCATGTTCAACGACCACCCGGAACCGCAAGCCGCAACGGCGCTGGACCCCAAAGAATTGAATTATCGGTGGGACGGCCTGACGGGCTTGCTGAATGAAGGCCTGGATTTTTGGTGGTTTGATCGCAATTGGATGGTCGCTCTCAAAACGCCGGCGCCAAATTTAAGGAAGGAAGTCTGGGGTATGAGATTGTACCACGACATCACGCTGCGGGACAGGCCAGGCTGCCGTCCATTGATCATGGCCAACGTGGACGGCATTGACAACGGCATCCGGAACCGCCCAATGGACGTGGCATCACACCGGTTTTCAATTCAATGGACCGGCGACATTGGTCCCGGCTACGCCTATTTGCGTCGCGGTGTGGAGAACGCTGTCCACGCCGGCGTTTGCTCGATGTTTCCCTATATGAGCCAGGATTTGGGCGGGCACATTGCCGACCCCACGCCCGAAGGATACATCCGCTGGATCGAATATGGCGCTCTCTCGCCAGTTTACCGTCCTCACTGCACCTACAATCACGAACGCATGCCGTGGGTTTTTGGGCCGCAAGCCGAAGCGGTCGCGCGGCGTTTTTTGGACATGCGCTATCGCCTCCTGCCGGTATTTTATGCCGCGGCGCATGAAAATTATGAGACGGGGCAACCCCTTTTGCGCAGGCTTGATTTGTATTATCCGCAATATCCGGAAGCGTCCGGCGATGATCAGTATTTGCTGGGGAAAAATATTCTGGTCGCGCCGGTGTTGCAAGGTCATGCGCAGCCCGTTCCTCAGGCCTGGCTCAAAACCCCGGAGGGGCGGCCGGGTCTGCTCGCGGAATATTTTAACAATGACAGCTTGTCCGGCGTGCCCGTCATCAGGCGCGTGGACAAGAACGTGGATTTTGTTTGGAGCGGCACGTCGCCAGACCAAAGAATCCCACAAGAGCACTTTTCCGCCAGATGGATCGGCGCCATCCAGGCGCCCGCGGACGTTACTAATCCAATTGTATTGTCCACGGTCGAAGACGACGGCGTGAGAGTTTGGATTGACGGCAAACTCGTGATTGATGCCTGGGGACCGCATGATTCAACGCCTTCGACGGCTTCACTGCCGCTGAAGGGCGGCGCGCCGCACGATTTGCGCATCGAATATCAGCAACTTGGCGGCAATTCAGTCGTGCAATTGATTGCCAGCATTCAAGGGAACGCAAACGTCGCGCGCAAGCTATGGATTCCGCCGGGCAATTGGATCAACGCCTGGAACGGAGAAACCCTTGCCGGGCCGCGCATGGCGACCAACATGACTCCACTCGCTCAGGAACCAATTTATATCAGGTCCGGCGCGCTCGTTCTGCTCGCGCCGCAAATGCAATACACCGGCCAGATGCAATGGAATCCAATTACGCTGGATATCTATCCTGATGCTGAGACCGCGTCGGCGACGCTCTATGAGGATGACACCTTGACGGGCGCTTATAAAAACGGGCAGTTCCGAAATACCACCATTACCGCCTCGGCTGATGATAATACTAAAACCGTATCGGTGGAGATTGGCCGGGCACAAGGCCATTTCAGAGGCGAGTTGACGAAGCGCGCATGGACGTTGCGCATCCATCCTCCGGCGAGTTGGCCATCGAATCTGATGCCTGCCGAGGTCAAAATCAACGGCAAGGCCGTTCAATTTCCAATCCATCAATTGCCCCGCGTGGCAGGCGCGATGCCATTTGGCGATGCCCAGGGCGCCCCTGATGGAACCATTTTTGAGCTGACCGTGCCGGTGACAAGGATTTCGAAGACAATTCATCTCGTCATTCGCTTCAAGTAGAGCGACTGCAACTCCCGCCCAAACCGTCCTTCAATGGCGCGACAGCCATCGCCGCAGCGATGAATGGTCTGCCAGTAGGAGATGTTCCTACACTAAAATAAGTGCTATTTACTGATTGCATTCAGGACCTTTATTTTAAGACACTAATGCGTACTTGTTAAACTGTAAGTCTCGCGTGACCGAGTCGGTTTGAGAGTTTCCGATGGCCGCCAAAATAGAAAAACGCAGGATTTTAATAGTTGATGATCAAGGGCTAATTCAGGAAGGCTTGGCTCGAATCATTGGCCAGCAACAGGACTTGGAGGTTTGTGGCGTGGCTGATGGCGTATCGGCAGCACTAAAAGCGGTTGCACTGTGTAAACCGGACCTGGTTTTGGTGGACATTCTTTTGCCTGATGGAAGTGGACTGGAATTGATCGGAAATTTGCTTTCCGTATATCCTTCGCTGCCCGCGCTGGTCATTTCGCAGTGCGATGAAACCGTTTATGCTGAACGCGCATTGAAGGTGGGCGCCAGGGGTTTCGTTATGAAGAACCGCGCCGTTTCCGAGATTCCTAAGGCGATCCGGGCCGTTCTTGCCGGGGAATTCTATGTCAGTCCGCAAGTTGCCGCTCTCGCCCTAAATCGACTGGGCCCGGGATCCCCCCGTGGCAAACAAGATACGATCGGAAAACTCACGGACCGGGAATTGGAGGTATTTCAATTGCTCGGAGCGGGCATACCAACTAAAGACATTGCAATAAAACTGCACTTGAGCATTAAAACCGTCCAAACCCATCGAGAGAGCATTAAACACAAGCTCAAAATGCCCAATGCGTCCGCGCTGAGGCATTATGCCACAAACTGGGTCAGCAGCCAGAGTTCAGCGCGTCGTGTTTTTTCGAATCGCGCGGACTAGGTGATAACCGAAGGTTGATGGGTTTCACCCTCCTCACACGGAAACAATCAGAGCCATTCCCGCTCATGATCGTTGTCCAGACGGGCAACTGATTTACGGCATTTTACAAGGCATGCAATCTTATGGGACCTGGCCAAGGTAGGA
>JBOHXA010000075.1:0-1538 GCA_050737335.1 Limisphaerales bacterium
ATCCGGGACGTTCAATTCGTCAACGACTCGGTCCCCCTGTTCTGTGATGAGGTGACCAACTACCTCGAAAACGGACTGATATGGAACGCGTCCGGCGCGGCCATTTGGGAGGAAGACTCAGCCACGATTGCCGAAAACGTAACGGCGGACGGCGGCGGCAAATTATGGGATGATGCCATGGACCCTTGCTCTCTTGATGCGACCAACTGTCTGTTCGTAGGGCTGACGAACATTGACCCGACCGTTGGCGCGTACAATTACACCAATTCATCCGACTTAGGTATATTTCAGGTCGTCGGCGGCGGCAGCCATTATTTGGCCGCCGGCAGTCCCTATCGCGGTGTCGGCACCACAAACATTGATCCGGCCCTGCTGGCCGATTTGGCCCAGGAAACGACCTGGCCGCCCATCGTCTATTCCGACACAAACATCTCGTCTTTGGGAATTTTGGGGCCGACGGCGCCGCGCGATGTAAGCAGTTCACCCGACCTGGGATACCATTATTTTCCATTGGACTACGTCTTTGGCGGCTGCGATTTATATAGCAATCTGACGCTCACAGCCGGAACCGGCGTGGGCTGCTTCCAGGAAAATGGGCCGGCCAATCCCGATGGCCAGCCATATTCCATTTCGCTCAATCATGGGGCAAATTTGTGCTTTAACGGCAATGCAACCCAACCCTGCTATTTTGCGAGGTACGCGCTGGTCCAGGAGGGTGAAAATGGCAATTGGACGCCTAGCGGCTGGCTGGCGTCCCTTGTGTTTGACGGCGGCTCTCCCTCGCCCCAACTCTCGGCCGATTTCACAAAGTTCACGACTGATCAGCGTAACCGGGGCGTGTTCCGCGACGCGCCGGGTTCGGGCGCTGCCGGCTTTAGGAACTGTGAATTCTACAATGGAGGCATAAGCTCGTACGACTTGCAATCCCTGGACTTCACCAACTGCCTGTTCTTCCGCGATTTCCTCTCGTTTTGGGACCAGGATTACGCGCTGAGTTATACTTTCGAGAACTGCACGTTTTACAATGGCTGCCTGTGTGCAAGCCGCTCCAGCGGCCTGGCGGGGGATGCCTCGTCCTTTTGGTTGATTGAAAACACGACCTTTGACGGAACGGCGCTCAAGTCGTGGGATAATCTCAATGGGAACGCGGCGAACACTCTTTTTAATTATAACGCGTACAACACCAACAACCTGAGCTGGACAAGCTATCCATTTCCGTATCCACCGGACTATGGAACGAATGAAGTCGTCGGACCGAACGACCTGATGACGACCAATTACAACTGGCAAACAGGGTGGCTCGGAAATTTCTACTTGCCGCCGGCAACGGCGTCGCCGCTGTATGAGGCCGGCAGCACCAGTGCGAGCGTCCTGGGCCTCTATTGGTTCACCACGCAAACCAGCGCCGGGTCCTATGAGGGGTCCTACGCGGGCGGTTTACCGGTTGACATTGGCTACCATTATATCGGTACCGACGAATATGGCAATCCGATTGCGACCTACGGCATCCCCAGCTATCTGGAGGACGCCAACGGAAA
>JBOHXA010000076.1:0-1686 GCA_050737335.1 Limisphaerales bacterium
CTCATCCGCGAGCTGCATCCTTACGTCTATGGCGAACAGCCGAAGATCAAGGGATTGATCAAGCTCAATACGAACGAGAATCCGTTCCCACCATCACCGAAGGTTTTGCGGACGATAAAAAGGGCAGTGGATGGACGGCTGCGTTTGTATCCTAATCCCACGGCGCAACCCCTGCGCGAAAAGCTCGCAAAACTGCACGGATGCCCTCTGGACAATATCATCATCGGCAACGGCTCGGATGAATTGCTCGCGTTGGCGGTCAGATGTTTTGCCGAACCCCATCCTCAAAAATCGAAATCGAAATCAGCAAAGGCGACTGTCCAATATTTCACGCCCAGCTACTCGCTTTATCCGGTGCTGGCCGACATTCACGGAGCCGCAAAAAATCCCGTGCCCCTCAAATCGGATTTCACTTTGCCGGATGTGGCTGAATTGAAATCGGCCAAATGGAACTTTGAGGCCGCGCTGACATTCATCACCACCCCAAACGCTCCCAGCGGACGCGGTTATACAACGGGGGATCTGAACAAAATCTGCCGCGCGCACAAGGGCGTTGTCGTTTTGGACGAGGCCTATGTGGATTTTGCCGCCGAAGATGCCATGGAATTGGCGTTCAAATTCCCGCACGTGCTTGTCGCGCGCACGTTTTCAAAGGCCTATTCGCTTTGCTTTCAACGCGTGGGCTATTTGGCCGGCAACCCCGAACTCATTGCGGCGCTTCACAAAGTCCGCGACAGTTACAATGTAAACGGTCTGGGGCAGATCGCCGCCGAGGCGACGCTGGATGACCTTGGATTCTATCGCGCGAACTTCAAACGCATCATCGCTACGCGCAAATGGGTGTCACGCGAACTGACGCTTTTGGGTTTTCGCGTTTACCCGAGCCAGACCAATTTCATCCTCACGAAACCGCCGCGGTTTGTTGCCAAGGATTGGCTGCAAAAACTGCGTGACCAAAATATCCTGGTCCGTTGGTTCTTCGCGCCAGAAGCGAGCGAATACTTGAGGATTACAATTGGCGCGCAAGAAGAGATGAAGAAATTTGTGCGGGCTGCCTCAAAGATTGCTCATTCCAAATGAACCCATTTCCCGCCGTTGACCCGGACGCTGAACCAAATTCAAGCGATACCTGGCTGCGCCACAGAATGGAGCGGAGCTATCATTGGAATCATATTGGGCGCAAATGGCAAAGAGGTCACTTTGCGCCCCATTGCCGAAGCAATTCCGGAAACTTGCAATCATCGCACGCCGCATTGGAACGGTCGCAAAAATCGCGGACGATTTGAATCAGCCCTTGCTGCGCCGCGGCTGTCTTCAGTATTTTGGCGCTGGAGGTCCCCAACAGTCGCTGTCTCGCGAGCTTTAAAATGGAGTTGTCTTCGGCCGGCGGCCATGAAAAGAACCGGCGCTCGACCTCAGTTTGAAATGTTTCATTGTTCCCTTCGGCCGCGCGTGTCCATAACCACGGCAAAATCACGTTTACAGCCAGGTCCGTCACGCGCGCGGCTCCCAGGAGCGGCTGTGGTTTTTTGAGCCGCGCGGACTTGAAGGTCCAGTGCCACGACCAGAATTCGTCGCGCTCAACCTGCAAAATTTTCATTAACTCCGCGCCGTCCGCGGCGATCCATCTTTCGATCTTTGGAATAAAATCGCCGTCGGCCAGCCAATGTGAGGCCAGTGCCAGAC
>JBOHXA010000077.1:0-6329 GCA_050737335.1 Limisphaerales bacterium
TTGGAACAGGGACTCCAGTGACTACCGGAACGTCAGCGCCGGTTCGTAAGTACAATAAGACGTCGGACGTTCGGCTACTGGATGTATTTATTTTGGATTATATAGATGCCGGCAATGGTGCCTCCGGCGGACCCGATGGCAGTTCAGGGTCTGGCGTGCCGTTCAATGTCAACGATTGGGCGCAATGGCCCGCTCCGGGCATTGAGGCCGCCTATACCGACGGCTCTGTGCATTATTGCAAATTGAACATCATAAGTCCATATGGCGAGACCTGGATGCAGGTTATTGAATCCCAGTTGGTGAATACGGAGAGCGGTGCGTCCTACGCGCAATACAACGCGCTCTTTAATGTTTGCCAAAACGAGTGATGGCCAAAACTGAGCCGTTTGTACTCACAGACAAAATGGCCGGGCTTGTCCCGATTTTCTTAACGGCGCTGTTTACGTTTCAATTTTGTATTGTAGCGGTAGCGTTCACGCCCCCACCTTCTCCGAATGCGCTTTACAATTTCAATCCGGGTTGGAAGTTTTTTAAAGGTGATGTGCCAGACGCGGAACAGCCGGATTTTGACGATTCGAAATGGGCGGATGTCAGTGCCCCGCACACGTGGAATGACACCGACACTTTCGATGATCTCATTTCGCACAGCGGCGGTGAAAGGCATGAATACACGGGCATCGGCTGGTATCGTAAACATTTCAAGTTGCCGGCAACCGCGAAGGATGGAAAGGTGTTCCTTGAATTTGAAGGAATAAAGCAGGCGGCACGTTTTTGGGTGAATGGAAAATTTGTGGGCAAATATGAGAATGGAGTCACGCCGGTGGGCTTGGATTTGACGCGATTCGTCCATTTTGGAGATACCGACAATCTCATCGCCGTCAAAGTGGACAACAGTGATCATTACAAGGAAGAAGCGACCGGGGTCGAATATGAGTGGATGGGACGCGCCTTTAATCCCAATTACGGCGGGTTGAACCATGATATCCGCCTATATCTGACCGGCAAAGTTTATCAAACCCTCCCGCTTTATGAGAATCTCAAGACGGCCGGAATTTATGTGTACCCTTCGAATTTTTCAATCGAAAACAGAACTTGCGACGTCAACGTCGAATCCCAGGTCCGGAATGAAAGCGGCGACAAAAGGAAAATATCGCTCTCGGTTATTATTGTGGCCGCCGATGGCAATGTTTGCGCGCGGTTTCCTGGTGAAACCGCGGATATGGCCGACGGCGAGACGGAAATCTTTAAAGCCACGGGTCAATTGAGCAATGCCAGTTTCTGGAGCGATGACCATCCAAATCTCTTCGATGTCTATTGCATTCTCACCGTGGACGGCAAAGTGGCCGATGTGCAAAAGGTCCGGACCGGTTTCCGGAAAACGGCTTTCAAAGGGGGCGTTGGGACGGGTGGCGTTTATCTGAATGACAGGTTTGTCTGGCTCACCGGTTATGCGCAACGGTCATCGGATGAATGGGCGGGACTTGGCGAGGCGTATCCGGATTGGATGCACGACTACAATGCGAATTTGATTAAAAGCACGCACGCGAATTTCATCCGGTGGATGCATATCTCTCCCCAGGCTGTGGACGTGCGCGCGTGCGACAAGGCGGGCATCATCGAGATTTGCCCGGCGGGCGACAAGGAGGGCGATCCGGCCCTGGACCGACGGTTATCGCCCCATGCGGCTGCCTGCCAATGGCAGCAGAGGATGGAAGTGATGCGCGATTCCATGATTTATTTCCGCAATGATCCCGGCATCCTTTTTTGGGAAGCCGGCAACTGCGTCCTTACGGTCGGCCACATGCGCGAGATGGTGGATTTGCGGAAACAATGGGACCCGAACGGTGGGCGCGTAATAGGCACGCGTGACAACGACAATGCCGCCTTGAATAACGCCATCACGCCTGTCGCTGAATACTACGGGGTGATGATCGGCCAGGACCCGCGGACGGACCGGATCGTCAAGCCAGGCGAAATCTTTCGTGGCTACAGTGTGGAGCGCCGCGACAAGGCCCCGCTTATCGAATGTGAAGACTTTCGCGACGAAGCCGCGCGCCGTTTTTGGGACGATTATTCGCCGCCGCATTTTGGGTTCAAACCCGGGCCCCATGACGTCTATCATTGGAACTCGGAAACCTTTTGCCTCGCCGCGGCCGTGCGTTATCACGAGTACTTTATCAATTGCATCACGAATACCGATCCGGCGCATTCAAAATGGTCGGCGTATGCGAGTATATTCTGGTCGGATTCCAATGCCGATGGACGCCAGGACAGCAGCGAGGTCGCCCGCGTCAGCGGCAAAGTGGACGCCGTCCGCCTGCCCAAGCAGGCGTATTACGTCTATCGTGTCATGCAAAATTCCCGGCCGGACATTCACATCATCGGTCACTGGACCTACCCGTCGGGGACCGTCAAGACGATGTACGTGGCTGCGAACCATTGCGATTCGGTCGCGCTCTACATCAACGGCCAATTAACAGGGCGGACGAACGTGCCTTGCGATTTCGTGGACACGTATGACGGCGGGGATAAAGACCTCGGAAATACGGGTTATATTTATGCGTTTCCAAATGTGAAATTTGCGCCGGGCGTGATTGAAGCGCGCGGAACGGTCAATGGCGGCCTCACTGTCGCTACGGACCAAATCCGGACGGCGGGCAAAGCGGCGCGAATCAGGCTGACCGCCCATACGGGTCCGGGAGGTTTGCAGGCGGATGGGTCGGATGTTGCATTTATTGATTTTGAGGTCGTGGATGACAATGGCCTTCGCTGTCCAACCGACGAAGGCCGTGTGGATTTCAAATGGGCCGGTCCGGCCACCTGGCGCGGAGGCTATGACAGCGGCATCACCAATTCCGTGAATAAACCCTTTCTCGACACCGAATGCGGGATCAATCGCGTGGCAATTCGCTCGACGTTGCAATCCGGTACGATTACATTGACAGCCTCGCGTCCCGGGCTGGAACCTGCGACCATTCAAATCGAGGCCCATCCGGTCAGGATTGAGGATGGGCTGGAATTGAATTAAATGAGCGGGCGACTTGGAGCATTATTTTTGGCCATCGTGGTCCTGCAGGCGGCTTTACGATCCGCCGTCGCGTATGATTTTGCCTTTGGCGCCGATCTGTCATTTTTAAAGCAGGCGGAAGACAACGGAATGATATTCAAGGACGGCACGAATGCCTTGCCGGGCCTGCAGATTTTCCGAAACCACGGGTACAACTGGATTCGCCTTCGCCTGTTTGTCGAACCGGTCGAACATCATTTGCCAAACAATCTTGCCTATACCCTGGCCGGGGCAAAGGATGCAAAACAGCTCGGCTACAAATTTCTTCTCGATTTGCATTACGCCAGTTCGTGGGCGGACCCCGGCCAACAACCGACGCCGGAAGCCTGGCAACCCCTGACACACAGGCAACGGGTGAAAAAGGTATTTGAATATTCGCGCGACACGATTGCCGCCTTCCGACGGGCCGGCGCCTTGCCGGACATGGTGCAGATTGGAAACGAAGTGACGCATGGAATGCTTTGGCCGGATGGACGGTTGCCGGGTCATTGGCGAAATTTTGCCGATTATATTCGCGCCGGCATCAAGGGCGTCCGGGCCGGCTCCGAAAAATCGCCGGTCCCAAAAATTATGATTCACATTGACCAGGGCGGTAGCATTGCGAAGACGAAGTATTTTTTCGATAACCTGAATCGTTACGGCATTCAATATGACGTCATCGGATTCTCGTATTATCCGTGGTGGCAGGGGACACTGATGGACCTGCGCGAGAACCTCGCCTTTGCGGCGATGCGATACCATAAAGACATTATTGTCGTCGAAACCGCCTACCATTGGCGTCCGGGCCGGGAAGAGTCGGCGCGTCCGGGTCCGGGTCCATTTCCTGAGACCCCTCAAGGCCAGCGCGATTTTCTGGATGCGGTTGCCAACATTGTGATGGACACTCCTTGCGGGCGGGGGAAGGGGGTCTTCTGGTGGGAACCGGCCGTGGGGCGACGCGGCGGCCTCGCGTCGCGCGGTTTTTTTGATGACAATGGCAATTCGCTGCCGGTCCTGGACACGTTTGACAAGTACACGCGGCCGGCCTGGGCGCCACACCGACGACATTAAATATGAACAAGGTTATTAGCGTCTTATTCTCGGGATTGCTTGTCGCTCTCAGTTTATCCGGGACGGTGGCCGTTGGCGCGCCGCAAAAAAATTTAATTGCGTTCAATTTTGGTTGCAACGCGTTATCCGCGGCGGTTGATGTTTCGCCCGGGACGTTCTATTCCGATTCGAAAGGATATGGGTTTGAGCCGGGAAGCCGGCTGGTGGCGACCAATGGCTGTATCACCAGTGACAAACCATTTTATTTTTCCGTAAAGCTGCCGGAAGGAAATTATCTCGTGACCGTTACGCTGGGCAACCAGGCCAGTCCCTCCGCAACGACGGTTAAAGCCGAACTTCGGCGGCTCATGCTCTATCACATACAGACAGTCCCCGGGCAACTGGTGACGCGCGAATTTGTCGTGAATATTCGCACGCCCAAAATCGCCGGAGACGGCGTTGTGCGCCTGAAAGAGCGGGAAAGGACCGACGAATGGCGGGATTGGGACGATAAGTTAACGATCGAATTTGACGACGCGCGCCCATGCATTGAGACGATGATGATTCAAAAAGTGAACGTGCCGACGGTGTTTATCCTGGGCGATTCCACAGTATGCGACCAGCCACACGAGCCGTGGAATAGTTGGGGCCAAATGCTTCCGGTTTTTTTCAAGCCCGCCGTGGCCATTGCGAACAATGCCGAATCGGGCGAAACCCTGGCTGACTCGATCGCCCGTAATCGTTTCAAAAAGGTGTTCAGTCTTATGAAGGCGGGCGATTATTTGTTCATTCAATTCGGCCATAATGACATGAAAGACAGGAGACCCAACGCTTTGGAACGCTTCGAAACCAACCTGGAAGCCGTTGTTGGCCAAACGGTTCGCGCAGGCGGCACGCCGGTGCTGGTCACCAGTATGGAACGAAAAGCCGGTGTGAACCGGCCAACGCTGGATGGTTATCCGGATGCCATGCGCGAAATAGCGCTGCGCGAAAAATGCGCGCTCATTGATCTAAATGCAATGAGCGTCGAATTTTACAAGGCGCTTGGCCCCAACCTCGATAAGGCCTTCGTGGACGGCACGCACCATAATAACTACGGCAGTTATGAACTGGCCAAATGCGTCGTTCAAGGGATCGAACAAACGCGTTTGCCGTTGGTGAAATATATCAGCGGGAATTTCAAAGGATTCGATCCCAAACATCCGGACCCGGTGAATACGTTTTACATGCCCGCAAGTCCGGCGCGATCCATGGCGAAGCCCCTTGGGAATTAGAGACTTTCCGGCTAATATCCCTCTTGCGCGAAACGCTCACTGCTGATGCCTGACGCCCAGCATCGGCGTCAGGGTGACCGGTCCGAGCAACCCCGAATCTGTGAGCGGCCAGTTCGAGGCGTCGAAGGGCTGATAATTGACGTCCACAATGCCAATGTCTCCAAAGATTTTCCATGGAACATGCCGGCGATCCAAATCGCGAATGCGATTGGCCGAAACATTGGTGGCTTCAACCTCAAGCTTGTTGTCATGCGGTTTCAAATTGTCAACGACCACGCCAAACGGCGGGACAATCAGCGTGCCGTAATCCTTGCCGTTCAACCGAACGCGCGCGCTTTGGCAGACTGTTCCTAAATTAAGAAAACAGGGTCCGGCGGTCATTCCCGGCGCGTCGAAGGCAATCGTATATTCCGCGGAGCCGGCGAATCGTTGGGCGTTGGGATCGGGTTGGTCTGCCCATGATGCAAGATGCGCAGTGCTGAATGGCGCGGGAAGCTCCGGGCCGCCCTGGACAAAATTTACATTCCACGCGCCGGTAATCTCCGTCGGCGAACCATTGGTCTCCCAATAAACCCACGCCGGTTCATTGACTTGACGGCGGGACGCGATTGCGCGCCGCGGGTTTCTTTGTCGTCCACTGAATAGACGTAGAATAATCGAACCGCCAGGCTGAAGCTGGAGATATACTTGCGTCCGGCCGTCCACTTGTCGAATGCCGGCCATGCCGGTCCGTCCCGTCATCGGGTCCATGAGCGCGGCGGATTGCGCCGGGCGCCCCAACGTCACCCAACCGTCCAGCCTCCCGCCATGGCGATTGGCAATGAAATAGTTCCATCCACCGGCAAATGCGCGACGGATATAAAACACGCCCGCATGATCATTCATCGGCTCCCTGGCGACATTTGAGAGCGCTAGGGCCTCTTCAGCGTCTCCGATGAAAATCCGGCCCCGGCCAATGT